>CAKZUU010000415.1 GCA_937922175.1 uncultured Gemmataceae bacterium | reverse complement strand
GATTCGATCCCCGAACAACAGTTGCTTCGGTCTCCCGATGCGTCCGAGGCGATCTTCGATCCGCATGTGTGGTTCGACGTTGCGCTCTGGAGTCAGACGACTCGGGGGATGTGTCAGGCCCTGAGCGATCTCGATCCTGTTCATCGAGCCGAGTACGAAGCCCAAGCGGCCAACTTCCGCCGCGAGCTGGAGGCTCTCGATCGCGAAATTCGTGAAGCGCTGGCGGTCATTCCCAAGGAGCGGCGAGTCTTGGTCACGGCTCACGATGCCTATCGTTATTTCGGTCGAGCCTACGGCTTCGAGGTGCGCGGTCTCCAAGGGATCAGTACGGTCAGCGAACCGGGAATCAGCGATGTTCAGGATTTAGCCCGCTTCATCGTCGATCGACGGATTCCCGCCATCTTCGGCGAGCAATCCGTGCCGGATCGGAGTCTTCTCGCCGTGCAGCAATCGGTGCGGCGGATTTCCAATGACAATTTGTTGCTCAGCCCCAGCAAGCTTTACTCCGATTCGTTGGGCGAGCCGGGGAGTGACGCGGGGACGTATGTTGGGATGATGCGTTGCAATGTCCGCACGATCGTCACGGCATTGACAACTTCGGGTCAGTGAGAGTCTGAATCGCTGCCTAGTCTTTGGCCCCGAGCAGTTCCGGCAGGTATTTGACCGGGACGGAGCCGTGCTGCAAGACGGCCTCGTGATATCGGCCCAGCCGAAACGCCTCGCCCTGTTGCCTCTGGACTCGCTGCCGCAGACGATCAAATGCCATTCGTCCGACAAAATACGTCGATAGTTGAGTCGAGCTTAGCTTGGCGCGTTGGATTTTGCCCAAAGCCTCACCTTCGGATTGAAAGCCGCGGTTCACCAGCAGATCCAGGGCTTCTTCGTCGGTCATCTTCGAGCAATGCATGTGATGATCGAGGATGGCGTTGATCACCGCTCGCAGATAGAACTTCAATTGGTTCAAGCGCAAGGCGAGATCGCCCTCGCCGTAGCCTTGATCGAGCATCATTTGTTCCGTGTAGACGGCCCATCCTTCGGCAAAGACACCTGACGAATACACCTTCCGGATCAACGACGGGTGCCGGTTCGCGTACTCCAATTGAACGTAATGGCCGGGATACGCCTCGTGAATGGTCAGGATTTGCAGCATGTGGCGGTTGTATTCTTGAAGGTAGCTCTCGACTCGTCGGGCGTCCCACTCGCGGGGCGGCGGACTGACAGCGTAATAGCTGGAGGCGTCGGGATCGAGGGGCGGAGCGGGGTTCAGGTACGCCACCGAAAAACCTCGTTGAAATTCAGGCATCTCGATGATCTTGCAGCGGTCTGGCTCGGGCAGCTTCAGGATGTCTCGATCCACAAGGAAGCGTCGGATCCGCTCGACCGTTGCTTGCGCATTGCCGACGAGTTCCTCGACCCGCCCGTGCTCCCGACTGACGGCCGCGACAACTCGGTGGATCAGATCGCGACGTCCCCTTTCGTCATCCGGCGGCACGGGTTCGTTGGGAAAGTAACGACTCCACAATTGTCGAGAGACGAACGCCATCTCTCGATGAACACGTTCGACTTCCGCTTTGGCGTCGGCCAAGACCTCGTCCGCGGTGACGCCGGCGTCTAACTCTAAGCGGAACTTCTCGTCAAAGCGTTTTTTCCCCAATCGCCATTCACCTTGGGCGCGAGAAAAAAGATCCTTTTCGAGGAATTCTTGAAACTCACGGAGACTCGGGAGAACTCGGCGACAGGCCGCATGCAACGCACTGCCTTGGGTTTCTCCGGTAAGTTCGAAAATTCCCGTCTCGTAGAAAGCGATCGAACCTCGATTTTGCTGGATGGCGACTTCGACCCAGATCCGCGGCGGATTCTTCAGGCTGGCCTTGGCGGCTGCGATCACTTGGGGGATGAATGCAATTCGTGCCGTCGCATTCTCGATGTTTCGCACGCGGGGCAAAGTGGATTGCGTCAGCAGGGTAAAGACACTGCCCGTGGTCGCTTCGATGTAGACGCGAGGATCGGTCTCGAACGGGCGCTGATGCTCAAACAGCCACAGGAGCTTTTTCAGTTCGTGAGCCCAGATCTCGTAGTCGATTTGTGCGGAGCGTGAGAGTCGTGAGTAGTTGATGGTCTTGGGGAGATCGTCGAGGACCTGTCGGGTCCGTCGCTGGAGTTGTTGTTGCGCTTCGGGTGACAGGTCTTCGAGAAGGTGGTCGAACCGGTGGTCGCCGAGGCGAGTCGCCAACGACGGTTGACGCCGCATTTCCTCGTCGAGGAATTTGCGGAAGTGGTCAGCCAATCGAGCGTCTTCCGAGGGTTCGGCAGGGAGCGGTGGGTGCAGGCTAAGGGAGAGCATGACCGTTCCTGCGATCAGTCGGAGGGGGTTCGTCATGGTGCGACTCGCGTGGTGGGGAATTTCAGATCGGCTGTCCGTCGGCGTCAGGGGGCGGCGAGGAGTTGCCGATGCTCCAAGTAGCGGACGATTTCCAGCACCAGCTCTTGCGTGGAACGGGACGAACAGTCGATCGTGAGTTCCGGATTCAGGGGCGGTTCGTAAGGATCATCGACACCGGTAAAGCCCATGCCCTTGCCCTGAGCGACGGCGTCACGGGCTTGTTTGTAAAGCCCTTTGGGGTCGCGCTGTTCGCAGACTTCGATGGGGGTGTTGACGTAGATCTCGACAAAGGGGATTGGTCCGGATTTGTTTTGTTCATGGATGCGTCGGGCGGCGTCTCGATCTTTGCGATAGGGGCTGATGAAACTGGTGATGGCGATCAGCCCGGCATCCGCGAAGAGCTTGGCCACCTCGCCGATGCGACGAATGTTCTCTTCGCGATCTTCGGCGGAGAAGCCCAGGCCGAAACGCTTTGCCGATGCTTCAGAGTAGCCGCGGCTCTCGAGAAGAGTTTTCGGAGCCGAATTGAGACCGAAGCGGATGTTATCCCCGTCGAGGACATAAGCGGCGTGGCCATTGCGGATGAGGACTTGCTCCAGTGCGACCGCGAGGGTGCTCTTGCCCGAACCGGAGAGTCCGGTGAACCAGAGGGTGCAGCCTTGTTGTCGAAGAAGTTGGCTGCGTTCCGTGCGGGTGACGTGGCCCTCATGCCATTTGATCTGGGTGGCCAGAATTTCGGACATGAACTTCAGACTCCTTGATCGATTCGTCGAGCCTACGCATTAGAAATACGAGCGAGGCCCCGAAACGGCTTTCCCGCAGGGGCCTCGGCCAGGGCTTTCCCGAGTTGTCTCAATCCCGCGTCGCGGCGATGTTCAAGACGCGGACCTTGGCCCGGGGGCCTTCCAGGGCGATGGGCTGAGGCGTCTCGCAGCGGGTGATGTTGCCGGCGCGATCGCGCACCTCCATGCGGACCCAGATGGGCGAGGCGATGTTCTTGGGCAACGCCCAGCGATACGAGCCGCTGTTCGCCACTCGTTCGGAGATCATCTGCCACGGTCCTCCCAATTGCGTCGCATACCAGAAGGCGATCGGTTCCTCGGCAAGATTGGCATCCTCCGCTTTCCACGTGAGCAGGAGGAAACCGGCATCCGGACCGACACCTGGGCGAACTTCGGTCAGCGAGGCGACGGGCAGCGTCGTATCAATCTCGATGTAACCATCAGGCGGATCACCGGGCTTGGGCAACGCACTGGCCAAACCCATGACCGGTCGAACGACGAAGGCTAACGAGTATTTCCCCTCGCTGGGAAATTCAATCGTTGCGGGGCTTTTGCCATCAGGACTGAGACCCACCGATTTCCAGGTTCTGCCGTTGTCGGTGCTGGCCCAGACTTCGATTTCGGCCACACCGCCAGGGACCGGATCCAAGGCGAAATCAAGTCGGCAACGCAGCGAATTGACGATGGCGGAAAGCGGTCCACCGGCGGTGGCATTGGTTGAAACGAACGGCGCCGGCTCGGGAGGTTTGACCAGCGGTTCTTGGGAGGCGACTCGCGGAGGCAGAGGACCTCCCTCCGTCATCTCCGTCACAACCGGTGGCGTGCTCTTCGTTGCCGGGATCGCCGGTTTTTTCGAGATCGACTTCTCACCTGAAGGCGGTGGAATCACGATCGGGCGCTCTCCCGGCCGCGGCAAGGGGGACGAAGCAGGGGGTTTCGTATCGGGCACGGAACGGATCCCCGTCACTCCGTGCAAAGGATCGTCGGGCGTGGTCGGAATCGGGACAGCCGGTAGCGGCGAGCGTTTTGCGTCCGCCCGGCTGATGCCCACTTCGACCTCGCGCTCCGTGACGTTTCCGGCTCGATCGCTTGCTTTAACGAGCACGCGGGCATCGGGCGGCATCGGATGGACCAGTTTGAAGACGCCCGGGGCGTCGGAGACGGCTGGTAGCGGTTTCCAGGTGCCGTCCGGAGCCATCGCGGACACTTGCAGTGTCGAATAATCAGGGTTGGCATCGAGCAGGCGACATTGTAGGTGCATTGCCTCGCCGGCCGGCGACAGCGGTTTGACCTCCACGTTGGGGGCTTGGGTATCGACGACGACGATCAACGCCGGCGCTTGTTGGGGCAAATCCGGGGGCACCATTTTGCCTTGCCGGTCTACGGTGGCAACGCTCAACCAATACTCACCCTCCGCGGGTGCTTGGTAGGTGAAGGTGGTTTGCGTCGGCGGTGCTTTGGCGACGCAGTTCCATTCTCCGGGCAGACGACGGACCCAAAGCTGGAGCTCCATCAGCCCCTCTCGTTCACTGTCGTCGATGACGACGGGAATTCGGAAGGACGTTTTGTTGTGATAGTGTTTGGCCGGCCGGTCTTGGGCCCACGCGATCGATCCGAACCACAGCACACCAACGGCTGTGGCATGGCGAAGGTAAGTGATCACGACATCCCCCCATTTAACGAACGAGGCCCGGCCTGGTCGGGTCGAGCCTCCCCCGAACTGTCAATTCGATCGCCCCGTTTTCCCCCACGGGGCGACCGTAAATTCCAGAGCCTCGGACGTTTGTCTGCCGGTTGGCACGTCACGCACTTCCAGTAGTAAGGTGTAGTTTCCCGCTGGAAGGCTCGGCATTTGCAGCCGGTAATGCTGGTAGTAGTCATGTTGCGGCGTCAGTGTGTCATCGGGCTTGTCGAATTCTTGCGGCCCCCACACTCGCTCCCCGGCGAAGTTGCGAATTTCCAGTCGGCTCCGTAGATGCGTCCGGTAATCTCCTTGCTCGGTGCGATGCGGCCGACTGGCGACGTTTCGCAACTCCAGGTAAACGTCCGCCATCTCCCCCGGTAAAAACGAAGGCTTGGCTCCCAGCGCTTCGATTTTGCCAAAGCCACGAATCATCCGGCAGAAACAGACCTTCTCCATCGTCAGAGCAGCTCGGGGACGCAATTGACTCAGTACGAATTGCAGCCCGTTGACGTACTGCGCGATCTCTTTCGGGCCTGACTCCATGAGTTGGCCCTCCGCCGCTCGAACGGTCAGAGGGAGGAGAGTCATAAGGACCTGTCTCGACGGCTCGTCGATGTGAGCAAATTCTGGGGCCGCGTCGTCAGGTCGATGTTCCAGGTAGCAGCGAATGACGCCGACCAGCCACGGTTCCTTGCGGATCTCCTCGGGAAACTCCGCTGCTCGATGGGGATCTTGTGGGGGTTCCCAACGCGAGGAAACCAATTCCGGAGTTGCCTCCGAGGGAGCGTCGAGGTTGTCGGTGTTGGCATAAGGGACTCCCCCAGCACTCACGGCGCCCCAGGTGAGCGGTCCGAACGGTTTGCTGGTGGTGCGATAGCCGTTCGCGGAATCGGCTGGCATCGGTAACATCTCGGGCCGGTAACCCGCCGCTACCATCTCGGGTTCGCGGCGGACCTCGATCGGCAGCGGCCCCTTGGGGCGCGCGAGACGAGGCGCGGTGCTCGACAATCGAGTCGCCGGGACGCTCGAATACAAGCAACCCGAAAGTGACATGACGGCCAGCCCCATGAACCACTGCGATCGCAACCGAAACGTCATGCAGACTCTCACGCCCAACGTCTTGATCCCACCGCAGCATCCAGCAGGGCGGGCCCATAATCGATGCCCGTCGATGCGTCAAGTTCAGAGCGTCGTTGACGTAGCACCCCGTGATCCGTCGGTTGAGGGGAAGCCGATTGCGATAAGATGGTGAACACAGAGGTGCGAAGGCAACTCTCCGACTTCCCACCGCAGCGGCAGACCATTCTCGCCGGTGTGCGCCATTTATTTCGCCGGATTTGGCCGGTGACTGGCCAAGCGGCGGCGGACGGCTAACAATGAACACAGATCGTATCAAACCCACTCGTCGACTTCCCAAACGAGGTCTGCATGGCGTCTGTGACCGTGTCGCCGTCTCCTGTGCCCTCCCTATCCTCGACCTCGACCCGCAGTGCGAAACCCTGGTATGTCCGAACCCTGCAATCGACGGTCGGCGCCAAGTTTATCGTGGCGCTGACGGGGTTGGCGCTAACGACTTTCGTCATCTTCCACATGCTGGGCAACTTGCGGGTCTTTCTCGGCCGTGATGCGTACAACTCGTATGCCCAAGCCTTGCATCAGCTCGGCCCCTTGCTGTGGGTCGCGCGCGGCGGTTTGCTCGCCTGCGTGGTGATTCATCTCGGGTTGGCCCTGAAGTTGAAAAAACGAAATCTGGACGCGCGGCCGCAACGTTATGTCGTCGAACGGACCAAGAAGGCTTCCCTGCCATCACGCTCGATGGCCCTGACCGGGCTGGCGATCTTGGCCTTTATTATCCTGCACCTGGCCCACTTCACCTTCGGCTTCAAACCGATCGCGACGACCGTGGATGTCAAGGGTGAACCCATCAACTACCGCGAACTCAAGGACCCTCATTGGCGCGACCCGATCGATCCCCAGGCGACCCGGCATGACACGTACCGCATGTTCGTCGAAGGTTTTCGCGACCCGATCATGGTAGGGGTGTATGTCGTCTGCCAACTTCTGTTGGGAATGCACCTGATTCATGGCGTCCGCAGTGCGTTCCAGAGCCTCGGGTTGAGCAGCCCGAAGTGGAGTCGGCTATTGGACGGTCTCGCCTTGGGCATCACACTGCTGGTGGTCGGAGGGAACATCGTGATGCCGCTGTCCGTCCTCGCGGGATTCATCGGGAACGATGTGCACTTACCCTGACCTGTTGGTGAACGGTGGCAGCGGTTGACGGTTAACCGGGTGACGAGACCATTTCATGAGGCGAGGCTTCCATGTCTGAGATCAAGTTGGATGCGAAGATCCCCAGCGGTCCGATTGCTGAAAAATGGGATCGTCACCGCTTCGATCTGAAACTGATCAACCCCTCGAACAAACGCAAATACCACATCCTCGTCGTTGGGACGGGTTTGGCAGGAGCATCGGCAGCAGCGACGTTGGCCGAACTCGGCTACACCGTCGAGACGTTTTGCTACCAGGACAGTCCCCGACGGGCGCATAGCATCGCGGCTCAAGGGGGGATCAATGCTGCGAAGAATTACCAAAACGACGGCGACAGCATCTATCGCCTCTTCTACGACACCATCAAAGGCGGCGACTTTCGTGCTCGCGAGGGCAATGTTTACCGTCTGGCGCAAATCAGCGTCAACATCATCGATCAATGTGTCGCTCAGGGTGTCCCGTTCGCTCGCGAATACGGTGGACAGCTTGCGAATCGGTCGTTCGGCGGGGCGCAAGTGTCGCGGACCTTTTATTGCCGCGGTCAGACGGGGCAGCAGTTGCTTCTCGGGGCGTACCAGGCCATGTGCCGACAGATCGAATTAGGTCGCATCAAGCCCCACACCCGTACCGAATTGCTGGACATTGTGATCATCGACGGTCAGGCCCGAGGGATCGTTTGCCGCAATCTGGTCTCAGGAGAGATCCGCTCTTACGTCGGCGATGCGGTGGTGCTGGCGACCGGAGGTTACTCGAACGTCTTTTTCCTTTCGACCAATGCGATCCCATGCAACGTGACCGCCACATTTCGCGCGTACAAGCGGGGCGCGCTGTTCGCCAATCCTTGCTTCACGCAGATTCATCCCACGTGCATTCCGGTCAGCGGCGACCACCAGTCGAAACTGACGCTGATGTCGGAATCGCTGCGAAATGATGGGCGAGTCTGGGTGCCGAAAAAGAAAGGCGACACGCGACATCCCAACAGCATCCCCGAAGACGATCGAGATTATTTTTTAGAGCGAAAGTACCCGAGCTTTGGCAATCTGGCCCCGCGCGACATTTCCTCGCGATCGGCGAAAGAGGTCTGCGACGAAGGGCGAGGGGTCGGACCGGGCGGGCGGGGCGTTTATCTCGATTTCGCGGATGCGATCCGTCGCGATGGCAAGGCGAAAATCCGCGAACGCTACGACAATCTCTTCGAGATGTACGAGCGCATCACCGGTGAGAACGCGTATGAACAGCCGATGCGGATCTACCCCGCACCCCACTACACCATGGGCGGGCTTTGGGTTGATTACAATTTGATGAG
>CAKZUU010000414.1 GCA_937922175.1 uncultured Gemmataceae bacterium | reverse complement strand
GTGTCCTCACGCTGTTCCGCCCAACCCCAGTTCGCCCAGGCACACCCCAAGCGATCCTCGGGCGGTTACCCCCCCTAGGTACGGACGCAGCGCTCCCTGACAAAACAATCAGCGGGCGGGGCGATAACCAATCTCTCAACCCCTGTCAAGTATAAAATCACCAAAAATTCCGCCCCCCGATCCCCCACACGCGACCGCTACTTCTCTTGCTACCCACCAGCTTTTCCCGAAAATGGATGCCAGATTCCCCTGAACTTTCTCTCGGTGAGCTCTCCCCATGACCCATCGACGGCATTTTCTGCAATCCTCCTTCGCCCTTGCGACTTCGGCCCTCTCCTACCGAAGAATTGGCGCCGCCAACGAGACAATCCGTGTCGGCTTGATCGGCACCGGAGGCCGAACCCGACACCTGCTCGGCTCCTTGCTCAAAATCCCCCGTGTTCAAGTGGGTATGATCGCCGATGTCTGGGATGCCGCCCTCGACGCCACTCAGAAAATGCTAACCCAACCCGTTCCTCAGACCAAAGCCTATCGCAGTCTCCTCGATCAGCCGACCATCGACGCCGTCTTGATCGGCTCACCCGATCATTGGCATGTCCCAATGACTGTCGATGCCTGTCAAGCTGGCAAGCACGTCTACGTCGAAAAACCCCTCACGCACGACCTCAGCGAAGGCCCAACAGTGATCGAAGCGCAAAACCGCCATCGGCGCGTCGTCCAAGTCGGCACCCAACAGCGGAGCATGCCCCACATTCAAAAAGCCGCCGACATCGTGAAGTCCGGCCGATTGGGCAAAATCCATAAAGTTCATCTCAGTTGGAACCGAAACAGCGACCGCCTCCGGCGATCCCCTCTCAACATCAATCCCAACTCCGTCGATTGGAAAGCCTTCCTTGGCAAAGCGCCGCCGCAGCCCTTCGACGAATACCGCTTTCGCAATTGGCGCTGGTTTTGGGATTTTGGCGGCGGTCTCCTCACCGACTTGATGGTCCACTGGATCGACGTCGTTCACTGGTTTTTGCAGTTGGATCGACCCCAACGAGCTGTCACCATGGGTACTTACCCCCTCGCCAAAGGTCTTTGGGAGACTCCTGACACGGTTCAGACGCTCCTCACTTACAACGACGACCTCCTTGTCCATTTCGAGGGCACGTTTAGCAACAACAACCACGGGGCGATGGCGACCTTCATGGGAGAGAACGGAACGCTGTACGTCGATCGGGGTCGATATGAGTTCACCCCGCAACGCGGGCGAGGACACGAGGAACTGCTGGTGCTTGGTAAAAATCCCCCGCACAAAGGGGCCGACTTTTACGACGATCCCAATGGCGAATTGTTGCACCTGCAAAACTGGATCGATAGCATCCGAAACGATCGACGGCCGAGCGCCCCTGCTGAAGCGGGAGTCTCCGCCGCCGCTGCCGCTCACCTGGCGAATATCGCCTTCCGGCAAAATCGAGTGGCCGAGTGGAGCCGCGATGGCCGCTGAGACCGCCCTCACTCCCGGAGATTGCCAAATTACTTGACCAGCTGCAAAGTGGCCCAAAGCGACGGATCGTCGGCGAAAGGGAATTCGGCACCGACCGACAGTGTTTGCTCGCCCAACTCCGCGTCGCGAACGGCATAGAAGAAACCCCACACGGGGTGCTCCGCCGCGTCAAATCCGTTCAACGCCTCGGCGGGGAGGAACGCTTGCAGACGATACCCTCCCGAGCACAGACGCCGGCGAATGGGCATCGTCCCACGAAATAGCGGCGCGTCTTCCATCGCTCGGTTGATTGTCGATTGAAGGCAGATCGGCTCATCGTGATCGTCCCCTGCTCCTGCCGCGAGGAGATGAAATTGGTGGCAGAATCTCGTCGCGCGATGCCCGGTCCGATCACCGCGTGTGTCCAACCAGATCGTGATGCCATCCGAAGCTCGAGGTCGATCCACGCGTCCTTGCGGAGCGGTCTCCTTTCCGCGAACGTCCAGTTGCACCCCCAATCCCAATTCATTCCATCCCATTCGGACCTCCGCGAAATTTCTTTGTCGGTGCATCGGGGCGAAGTTATCAATGAGAGTGTTTGGCGGTAGGTCGAAAAGGTCCTCGTCGTCCAAACGAGGAATACCCTGCTGATACCGACACGGGTAAGACAGTCGAAAGTAGAAGAGATTGGGGATGATTTCCATTGCTGGTTCTCGTCAGGGTTTTATTGTAACGACTCGATCGTCGTCGAAGTGGAGACCACCATGCGTGTATTCGTGACGGGCGGAACGGGTTTGGTCGGTCGTCTCCTCATCGCGGAGCTGAAAAACAAGGGACATCACCCCGTGATCCTGTCGCGGCAGGATCTCACCCATCGATCCGATGCGGAGTATGTTCGAGGAGATCCGACGCAGCCCGGAAGTTGGCAGTCCCTGGCCGCGGAGTGCGATGCCATCATCAACCTGGCCGGTGAGGGAATTTTTAACCGCCGTTGGAACGATGAGTTCAAAAAACTGGTTCGGGACAGCCGCATCCTGGCGACTCGGCACTGTGTCGAAGTCTTGAAGCAAGCCCCTCAGCAGAGCGATGGCAACCCCAAGGTGCTCGTGAATGCCTCGGCGATCGGCTACTACGGTGCCCGAGGTCCGGAACCAATCGACGAGTCGGCCGGTCCGGGGCAAGGATTTTTGCCCTCGGTTTGCGTCGAGTGGGAATTGACCGCCCGCGAGGCAGAGTCCGCCGGAGTCCGCGTCGTCTTAGCCCGTATCGGCGTGGTGCTCGATCGCAACGGCGGAGCTTTGGGGAAAATGCTGCTGCCGTTTAAACTCGGCGCCGGCGGGCCGATCGCCTCGGGCAAGCAGTACATGTCCTGGATTCACAACGCCGACGTGGCGGGTCTGCTGGTGTTCGCGT
>CAKZUU010000413.1 GCA_937922175.1 uncultured Gemmataceae bacterium | reverse complement strand
TGGCGGCCTCAAAGCATCTCGCTTTTGCTCTGGCTGACCACCTGCTTGTGTCCGCCCATGATGTTGGTCGCGATTATCGTCAGCCTGATCGATGCCCGGTCGATCCGAGCCGAATGGCCCCTGTGTCGCCGACATCGGGGGTATTGGTCTCGCCACGGCTTCCTCGTCTATGGACCGCTCTGGGCCATCGCTTTGGTCGCCTTGACCTTGGCCCTCCTCCTGCTCAATCAGTCCCTCCCCTCGAATGCCTTCCTCATCCTGGTCCTGGGCACCGGCAGCGCCTTGTTGGTCTGGGCTGTTTTCGTCGCCTTTGTCCGGCATTTCAGCATACGAATCGTCCAATTCACGAACCACCATCTCATTTTGGCTCAGGTCTCCGAACAATTCGCTCGCGCCGTTCAACTCGAAAAATCTCCGGAAGGGGAAATTTCGCGTTCTGATTGGCCGCGTTACGATCCATATCCGCGGGAGGCCCCTGCGGGAGAAAGCGCGAATCAACCGCAATCTATCGACAAACGCCGACCACCATCCGACGGGTCACTTCGTGGATTTCCCCGACGGAACCGCGGAGCCAACAGTTGACCACCGGGGCGGTGCCATCTGCAGACCGCCGTCTCGTCATGTGTAACGACCGAGCCTTAGTCCTCCTTGTCACGAAGATATTGCAAAGCGATGGATCGGAGCCGTTGGCGATCGTCGCGGGTCAGTTCGGGCCAAGGTCGAATGATGCCTCGGCATTGAGACGATCCGCAGCAACAGATCATCGACCATCCCGGTTCGCTGATGGAGGTGGAGTAGTCCCAGCAGATTTCCTCACCGGGTTGGATGTCGCGCAAGGCATATAAGATCGGTTGTCCATCCCGAAAACCGACGTTGGGCGAGCAAGAATGATTCACCATGTCGTCCAACAGCGTGCCATCCGAGGCGAGCCACTCGTCTTCGCCAATTTGCAGCGCGAGCAGATCATCCGTCAAATCGGAACCGCGGAGGATCTGCCCCTCGATGGGCAAAACCAAACAACCTTCCGCGATGGGTTCCAGAGCGAAAACTCCCCATCCTTTGATCCCCGCCGAGCGGACTTCCAGTCGCGGTAAGCCTGAAATCATCTCGGAGAGACGGGACCGTTGGTTGGCGTGCTCGGATCTCATTCCGTCACCCTTCCAGCCGAACACCGCTGGCTTAGAATGATGGTCGCCCGTAGCGGTCGAACGACGACGGGGCGATCTTTGAGGCGCGTTCCATGAGAGGTATCTTACTTGCCGGCGGCAGCGGCTCGCGGCTCTACCCACTGACCAAAGCCGTCAGCAAACAACTTTTGCCCGTCTATGACAAGCCGGTCATCTACTACCCGCTCTCGATTTTGATGCTGGCGGGTATTCGGGACATTCTCGTCATCTCCACGCCTCGTGATGTGCCGCTGATTCAAGAGTTGTTGGGCAATGGCAACGACTTGGGATTATCGTTGTCGTACAAGGTCCAGCCGCACCCCGGAGGCATCGCCCAAGCGTTTTTGCTCGGCGAGGAGTTCATCGCGGACCAGCCGAGTTGTTTGATTCTGGGGGACAATATTTTCTACGGACACGATCTGGTGCCTCTGCTCGTCGAATCTGCCAAGCTGACGCGTGGGGCTCACGTGTTCGCCTATCACGTGGATGACCCGGAGAGGTTCGGTGTCGTTGAATTTGATCGACATCGTCGGGCCTTGTCACTGGAAGAGAAACCGAAGCAGCCCAAGTCGAACTGGGCCGTCACCGGTTTGTATTTCTATGACCCGCGCGTCGTCGAAGTCGCAAAAGGCTTGAAACCATCCGCCCGAGGAGAATTGGAAATCACCGACGTGAATAAATGGTATCTGGAGCGCGGTGAATTGACCGTTACACCTCTGGGCCGGGGCGTCGCTTGGCTCGATGCGGGGACGTTCGACTCTCTCATCTCGTCGTCGATTTTCGTACAAACCTTGGAGCAACGCCAGGGTTTAAAAATCGCCTGCTTGGAGGAGATCGCTTTCTGCCAAGGATTCATCACGGCCAGCCAGTTCGAGAAACTGGCGGAGTCGTGCGGATCAGGCGACTATGGGAAATATCTTCGGCGGATTCTGGCAGAGCACCAAGCCGGCACCAAGCTCGTTTAAAATGCGAGCATCGCCGTTCACTTCACGCCGCTCTTTTGTCGCGCTGGTAAAAATTCGTCGCCGGGGATCCAGGTCGGCAAACGGTCAGCGTTCGCGCTCTCAACCCCCACTGCGACGGCAAAACGAGCGAGTGTCGCAAAGCCGATAAAATCCCAATCGTCGCGGAACTCGTCCTGAGGTGAGTGATAGATCCGGTCCACAAATTCCTGATACGACCGTTTGAGTAGATCGGCCGGCTTGTCCTTCAACCGTTCACCGATCGTGACCGAGAAGGCGGGGACACCGCCTTTCGCCAAGGCGAAGTGATCCGACCGGTAGTACAGACCCAAGTGAGCCCGTTGATCCGGCTCGATGGTCAACTGGTACCGCCGAGCGACCTCCTGAATCATCGGCCACGCTGTTGTTCGTTCCGCACCGCTCACCACGATCGACTCGGGTTCGCCCAAGGGCAAAATCATGTCAAAATTCAGATTGATGGCCGTCTTGCCCAGCGGAATGATGGGTTCGGCCGCATAGTACAGGGCACCGAGCAATCCCTTCTCCTCGGCGGTGGTCGCCAAGAAGATCGCGGATCGTTTGGGAGGAGGTTGGATCTTGGCCCATTGCCGCGCAATCTCCAGTAGCAGAGCCGTGCCGGTCGCATTATCGGCGGCTCCGTTGTAGATTGCGTCGCCCAACACGGGACGGCCAACGCCCAGATGATCCCAATGGGCAGTGAAGAGGACGGCCTCCGACTTCAAATGCGGGTCGCTTCCCTCGACGAACCCGACAACATTGCGACTTTGGATCGGCTCTAAACGACTGGTGATGCGGCCCTTCAACCTCCCACCCAGCGGATAAGCGCGGAACCCCTTCGTGTCTGCCTCTTTCAACGCTCCCTCGACGGTCTTGCCCGCCAACGCCAAGAGCTTCTCCCCCGCCGCCGCCGACATCCAGCCGGCAAAGGCCAAGGCCGACTCATCCTCGTTCCGACGCAACTGTGCCCCGTCGAGCGTCTTCACCACGCTGTACGGATACCCGGCCGTCTCCGCCGTGTGAATAATCAGCGCGGCTTTGGCACCTCGCCGCGCCGCCTCCTCAAACTTGTACGTCCATCTCCCGTAGTATGTCAGCGCTCGACCGCCGAAAAATCGTGGATCGTCCGACGGCGGCTCATTGGTGAACAGTACGACCACTTTCCCACGAACGTCCGTGCCCGCGTAATCGTCCCAACCATACTCCGGAGCCGTGATCCCGTGCCCCACGAAGACGGCCTCGGCATCAAACTCCTCTTCGGGGCGCTGCGTTCTACTCTGACCGGCGAATTCCTCCTCGATGCGAAAACGAACCTGTTTGTCCTCCTGCACCATTGACAGGCTGGAGGTCGTCTCGGTCACCACACGCAGAAGCGGTACCGTCTGGAAATAGGTTCCTCGTCGACCCGCCGGTTGAACACCGGCCTTCCGCAAAGCCTCGGCAAGATATTCGACCGTCAGTTCTTCGCCACGCGTCCCAGGTCCCCGGCCTTCGAGCCGGTCCGAAGAAAGGTATTTCACGTCCTCGCGGATCCGCTCCGCCATCACGGCACGATCATCGGCCCCAACAATACCCCTCGTCCCCAGGAAGCAAAACAGAACTGTTACATTGCTCCAACGACTCATGAATTCTGCCTCCCTCGTGGCCACTTCAGGCAACACTCAGAAGTACGATAGCCCCTTCGCCCGAAGTGTCGAGGTGGCCTGACACTCCTCGTTTTGATCCGCGATGCCCCAAGATGTGCCCGGTTCCGTCGGATCAGTTGTCGGTGAAGAAATGATCGACGCCGCGTATCGTGGTGGCTCGATGGGATCCCTCTCGCGCCGAACCGGAGAAGGGAGAAGATCTCTCACAAGGCCTACGCCTTCATCGGATGCCGAACCGACGAAGTTACGACCGCTACCTCCGAAGTGTTTCGACCATGCGATTTGAAAGCAAGACATCCTGTCGTGGTGTGGCCTGGGGGGAGCGCATGGGTCGGAAGGCACCGATAATTCCGCAAACGACGACCGCGCCGAGAAACGCTGCGAGAACATAGGGACCGCGAAACATGGCTGGCCTCGCTCGAAAAAGCAGGAACAGTCTCGCTGCTGGAAGCGGGAATCGAGTCGAGCGGTCCGCGTAAACAATTATGATGCCAAACAAATAGTTATTTGTATCCACAACTCCAACTTATGATGCCACCAAGTGTTCCGGCTCGAGTTTCGGAATCAACGACGGGACCTTGGCTGTGCGGAAAGGACGCACGACTGTGCGTCATTGAGCCCGGGTTTTCGATGAATCTGTGCGGAAAACACATTTTTATGGTCTATAGGCAAGCAGCCGCTGACGCACTATGTCGAGTGTTTGGCCCAGGGTTTGTAATGATTTTTGGTTCGCGGCGAGGAAAAGCATCGCGGACTTTTCAAATCGTTCTCGCGCCAACCAACGAGCGAAATCAGCCGTAGTCCGCCGGTGTCGCTCGGGGGTCGGTTCCAGAGGGGGTTGATCCGGCGACTCCGGAATCACCGACAAATCCCCGGCATGGATCAGGACCCCGAGTCGTTCACGAACCAGGAGGTCCTCCTGCTTGCGAAAGCGTCCGGGCAAAAAGATGGTCAACTCGCGTTGAACGGAGACGGAAAAATCGGCCTCGGCTCGCTTCGTTGGGTCGGAAAGACTGGCAACCTCGGGACTTTGGCTCAAGCGCAAGATGTCGAGAGCGAGCCGGGCTCGCCACGCCGCATTGTCGGGCCATCTTCTGTTGTTGGTGGGTGCGGTGGACCGCGGTTTGAGAGCCTTCGCCTTATTAAAGGCATCGGCGGCCAAAACGCCGGCGGAGTCTCTCGCGGCTTGAAACAGCCGGGTGCGGGCTGCGGCAGGCCAGTGATAAACGCTGAGGAATCGCCAGAGATCGAACGGAGTGGGGCCGCCTTCGGTTCCCGCGAGACGGATGCGACGTTCTGCCTCTTCGATGCCGTAAAGCTGCCGCAGCTGTGTCACCTCGAAACGAATCTGATCCGACTGCGACGCGACATCGTTGATGGGGGCCTCCGTCGGCATCGAAGGTGGCGACAGTAAACGACTCAACTTCTCGTAACTGTTGACCAGATTGCGCCACAGCAATTCCTCAACGGGGGTCCGTAGAGAATTCGCCAGCGTCTCGGCCAGTGGCCCGAGAACAACCTGCGCTTCTTCCAGGCGATTCCATCCGGTTTGGAGCACTCGCGCCTGTTCCGCTAATTGCTCGAAACGTTGCACCGCTTCACGCAGTCGGCGCACCCCCTCCCGGCGCTCCTCCTCGCCTCCGACGACCAAGGCCCGCAACGCCTGCCGGTGGAGTTCGTCGGCCTCGGACCAACCGGTTCGCAACCAAGGCAAGACTCGGGGATCGACAGCCACGGCCTCTTCGGAAACTTTGGCTGCCAGCAAAATCAACTGACGAACGCCTGTTAAAGCGGGGTCATTCCAGCGATCTTGAATTCGAGAATCCACGTTCGCGAGGAAGTGCAGGGTCGCGCATTCCGTGTACTGAGTTGCCGGCGGAAAACTCCGCAAGATTGCGTCGAATTCCTTGAGAAGTTCCCACGAAGGATCCGCAATTTCCAGAAGGGCCTCCAAGGTGTGGCGAGCTAAAGCGCTGGCGGGAGGCGCTGTCGATGGTTCCGAAGCCCCCTCTTTAGGTGACATTGATTCCTGAAGCGGCTTCAGGTCGTCGGGTTTCAAGGGTTGTTTTGTTGTTTGAACGCGATCACGGAGCGAGCGCACCACCGACGCCAGAGAGGAATGATCCGCCTCCCCGTCGCGCTTGGCCCAGGCGATCGAGTACGCCGGAAGGGGCTTGACCGTGGAGTCGCGGCGAACTTTTCGCAGGTCTTCCAATCGGGCGACAAGTTCGCTTTGCACACGATTCGCATCTTCGCCTCCCAGCCAGGAACGCTCGGCCTCCCAAACCGTGCGCTGCAACTCCATAAACGTCCGCGGAACCAGGCGGAAGGCACCCTCCCGTTCCCACTGGTCTCGCTCGGCCCAGCCATCCGACAGCCATTTGGGGTAGTCTCCCAACGGATCCGGCAACGACATCGGCTCGAAGGGCTGACTCGGCGAGAGGAGGATAAAGTCTTTACCCTGTCCGTAGACTTGCGGAGTCTGCGCCGGAGCTCGAACCGCCGCGACCCAGTGCGGCACCTGACTGCGGACAAACTCGACCAACTCTCGTGCCGAGATCCGACCGTCCTTCGCCAGATCCGGACCCCAACCGTCGGCGTGTCCGAGTAGCCCCTGGTCGAGAAAATAACCAAACACCGATCGTTGCAACTCCGACGACGCCCACGCGACTTCGCCTGCCCCGCACGAGGTGAGGACGAGGAAAGGTAGCCGACCAGCGCTCTCCGCATCGATCAATTCGGCGTGAAGCACACTGGAGACGGGATTGCCGAGCAATCCCAAGCGGGCATCCGCGAGGGGGCGGGCAATGTCCAGGATCAGCAGCCGAGGGCCCTGTCCGGCGGCAAAGGCGGAGAGGAGTTCGTTCAGCGGCAGCCACGTGGTCGGATCGTCGGACTCCGCACGCCCCGGAAGGAGGAAGACACGACCTTCGTAAACTGCTGATAATGCCGTCAAATACAGCACCAACGGCCGACCTCGGTCTTCGGACCGAGTACTACGTTCAGCCAAGGAGGCGACCAAATCTTTGAGGGCCTGTTTCTCTTGTCCTTGGAGCGCCAACGCGCTGTCATCGTCGAAGTGCCGACGAAATGCCTCAGCATCTTGTTGGGCCCAAGGATTCGGCGGATAACGCCGGTCCGCATACTGCGTGATGGCGACCGCCAGGGCCAAAGGTCGGGGTGTCGGTCGAAGGTAATACAGCAACCCTCCGATCACGCCGACAATTGCCAACACGAGCACCAAGGCGACGATCCGCCCGGTGGTCCCTCGTGAGGGGGCCTTGGTCGTTGGTCCGACCAGAATGCGTTCGTCGCGCCAAGACTTCCTTCGAACTCGTTCCCGCGCCATGGTGGTTCCTCGGTGCACGCAACGGCCCCCAAGCCGGATCGTTCGTCTATTCGTCGATCCGGATGGGCCGAGGCGTGTCTTGCCCCAGGAGATCACCGGCGTCCGGCGACACTTGGGGTCGCAAGTCGATTTTACTGGCGTCTCGCTTCAATTCGACGAGGGAGAAAATCTGCAAGGTGAATGCCCGCTTTTGATCCTCCTCGCTCAAGGGACCGAAACGCGCTGAATACTTGCCCGACTTGTCATAGAAGCGGTGTTCCTCACCCAGCGTCAGAGCCGGCAGATCATGCAGTTCTTCCGGGCGGACAAAAACCACGGGCGGTCCCGGAGGGTGCGACAGTTGCAAGAGCAATTCATTGTTGTCGAACCGAGCTTCTTCGATGGTGACCTGCTGACCGTCGACGGTGAAGGTTCGGCCGACGAAATTCTCCGACAGGGTCTTTCGCGGATCTCGGCGGATCAGGTGCGGATCACGGGGCATCGTATCCCGCCACCAGAGAGTGATGGCGGGGCGGGAAGGTGATTGCCGAACATTGGTTTGCCCCGGCAGCGCGGGCCAATTCCAAGCGCGAATTCGATAGGCCGGCGAAGGATAGTAGAGTTCGTTTTCCAAACGAAGTCGCAGAGTCGAGGAATCGTTGTCGTTTTGGGTTCGCATTTCTGCCCAGACGAATTTGGGGTGCGTCACGCGGATTTCGTCGCCTTGTCGCTCCCTCTCTACCAGCAGGAGGGTTTGGAGGTCGTATCGGCGTTCGTCGTTTTCCGAGCGAATCAGGCGAACGTTCGCCAATCCGGCATGTATCTGCTGGCCGTCGTCCGACCGAGCGAGGAGTTGTCTTCCATCTCGCGGCACGGCCCGGGTGACGTAAAGACGATTGCGGAAGCGGAGTCGACCCTCGGCGCGTGCCAATTCGACCAGCAGCCGGTCGCCCGGAGCCAACAGGATATCACCCAGAGCATTTTGCGACCGTAGTTGATAATTCGCCGGCGGAAGTCCGGGGCGCCACCATTCTTCCAGATTCGAGCCGTACAGCGTGACGGGGGTTCCCCCGCGACCACCGTCGGAGATCGGTTCGAGCGCGACTTCGCCCTTGGAAAACACACGAACTCTCGGACGCATCGCGTCGCTCAGGCTGGCTGCCAAGGTCTGCTGATCGCTGGCGGCGTAGATGCGTCCCGGGGGATCAAGTCGCTGGATCTCTTCAAATTGACTGCGGACATTAGCCAACTCCGTGTCGCTGGCTTGGAGGATCACCAGGCGCAAGTCGATCCCGGTTCGCGCCAGCGCGGCGGCGACGACGCCTCCGGCCTGCCCCTTATCAACATTGTCTTCACCATCCGTCAGCGCGACGATCGTCCGATATCGGTCGTGTCCCGCGGGCAGATCCTGAACCGCCTCCGCGACCGCTCGGGCCAGAGGCGTGTTGATCCCGTCGGGTTGATGACGGCCCAATTCCCGAATCAACTCGGCGAGTTGTCCGGGATTGCTCTGGAAGTCATAGGGCCGGGCCGCCAAATGCAGCGGCATCTTCTCTCCACCGGGCGAGCCGAACTGCCGGATCGACACAATCGTCTCCGGAGGCAGAGAGGCCAAGACGGTCTCGAGAGCGGCCAACGCCTGGTCATAGCGCGACTTCCCGTTGGGGTTGAGCGATTTCATGCTTCGCGACCAGTCGAGGACGATGGCAACAGCGCCGGCTCGCACATCGGGGGCAGCTCGAACCGCGAACGACGCCGGTCCACGACGGGGATGGTAGACCCACACACCACTTGGCTCGCGGTTCAGTCGCAAGCGACTCGTGGCCGTCAAACGATGACCACGATACCAAAGCTGCGCTGTCACCTGGCCCGCTGCCCCACCGGCGACTTTGAGGTCCAGTTCTGCGTCCAACGGCGGTTCAACCGTTTCCGCAGGCGGCGAGTTCGTCGCCATCGTCGCAAACTCGCGAATCAGTCGGCGAGCCGTTGCATTGGTCGAAAGTCGAATCGGTCCCGAGGATTCAAAGCGAAGTGAGGGAAAACCCGACCCTCCGCTCGATGGCCGGCCCACCGTAAACCGAACGCGAACCCTTCGCTGTTGCTCGGTCAGGTCGCGTGCCGGCTCGATCGGAGTCAGGCTGGGGCGAGGCACGGGCAGCCGAGCTTCGAGAGGCTTGACATCCGCGAGACGGCGGGCCAGGTCCTCGGGCGAGGGATTCGCGCTGGCACCCGAGAGGACCAGCGTGCGGGCATCGGCCAAGAACTGCTCCACCGTCACATCCGTGTAAGACTTCCGAGCGGCAGGCTCGATTGCTCCCCAATTCGCCTCCAAGGCGCGCTGGGCTTGAAACAACATCAGGTCATGCCATCGCAAGCGGCGATCGTCCATCGTCGGTTCGATCCCCGCCGTCCACGGTGTCGCGCTGTCGGCGGAGCGAGAAAGGGAGTCTGCCCGGAGGTATTTCATCCGAGCCGACGGGAGAGCGGCGACCCCGGCCTGGGCGTGGAGGACCTCGATGCGTTCGGCGATCCCGCGCCAGTATTGGCCGAGTTTTTCGCCGACTTCGTTGAGGGTTTGCCACCACTCGGGCTTGGGAGCCGACAGCATTTGCCGTAGTTCGTCAGCGCGAGGCCAGCGGTCGCGTCCGGTCATTACCTGCCGATACTCGTCAATCCACCCATCTCCCAGAAGGGCAAGACTGACACGACCGTGCCTTTCGGCCCATCCTCGCGCGTCGGCGGAGAGTCGAACCGCCGCTGGATCGATTTCCTTGCCGCCCAGGTGGAGCGCCCCGGAGATGTTTCGCAAATAGGCGAGGAGCTCCATGCGGCGTTTTGCCGGGATGAGCGGAACCTGCAAAACATTTTCAATCTCGTGCCAGCGAGACACGAGGACGTCCGCATTGAACCGAGCCACGACGGCAAAAAATGCTTGGCGCAGATCGTCCCAGGGCTTCAGCACCGAAGCGGTCAGGGCATTCAGTTCGTCAATTCGGGCCGGTGCAGGATCGTTCAGCCGTCCCGTCAAGCGATGAGCGCCGGCGGCCACGACCTCCACCAGTTCGAGCAAGCGTTCGCGTTCCTTCGAGCCAAATTCATCGGACAGCCCCGCGACCCAACGGGCGAGATAGGGCAAATCAGCGAGGATCGAATTCCGGATGGCCCACGCCTTGCGCACCAGAGCCGCCGTGCGGGACGCCGCTTGATATTTTTCCGATGCACGGGCAAACAACTCGGCCGCTCTGACCCAGTCTGGTTGTTCCGAACTGAGCAAATGGTCGAAGCCGTGCAGACGGTCCGCGTCGGCCGCGGCCAGATCCGACGCGATCCAATTCCAGAGGTATTCCATCGCGGGATACTCACCGTCGCTGGCCCCACCGAGAAGGGCGGTCTTTTCGGCCAAGATTTGGATCTTCAGCGACTCCCGGAGCAAGGAATAGGGCGGTTGCGAGTTGGGCTCGAGATCGCGAGCCAGCAGCCGGAGCCAATGAACTTCCATCGGGGCAGCCTCGGTTCCGTAGATCACCTCCAGGGCTTTCGCTGCCTGTCCGAGCCGTTGAGGTCGATCTTCGCGGCAGAGTTCACTCAGGATGGCGGCGGCGAGTTCGTGTCGAAGCCGCGACACGGCGACCTCGCCCCGAGGCGCGGCCTCCTCACGACGTCGGGGCCATTCCCGAACCGGGTCGGCCAAGAAGGCGTCGATGGGCGGCTCGTCGGAGCGATTTGCCGGCAGCAGTCCCAAGGCGGTCGGCATGGCCAGGGAAGTACCGAGGCTGCTCAACTCCGGCCAAGGCGAGCGGGTCAGCAACGCTTCTTCCCGAGCGAGTTGTGCCAAACGCTCTTTGATTTCCGCCGGTGGTAAGCCGTGGCGGGCCAACTGTTCGAGTCGAAGCAAACTCTCCTGATACCGACGCCAGCGATAAGGAGCGACCGCTTCGGGCGGAGGAACCGATACCGCCAAGGCATCGTGCCGCCTCCAGGCGTCGGCCAGTTCAGCGATCACATCGAACTTCGTCCCCGGAGCAATCTTGGGATCCGGTGGCGTGTAGCGCTTCGCCGACACCAAAGCAAGCTCCATCCGCTTCGCGCGATCTTTCCCGCTCGCCGTCGGCAGCAGCAGAGGAGTTTGAGGCTGTCCTCGACGGGATTGCGTCCATGCGGGGAGCTCCCGTCGAAGATATTCGTGCAGATCGTTCAGCGTCACGCGATCGGTTCCGGCAGCTCCCTTCAGACCTTCGAGCAGTAGATGCACGAAAATTGACATTTGCCATTCTTCCGAAACCCACGATCGCTGGTCTTCATCGCTGGAGCACCACACCACGAGATTGGGAATCTGTTCGATCTGGGCGTCGAGTCTCTTCAGTGCCCGGGCAAAATCGTTGTGGATCTGACCGTGAGCAAAACTGACCGTCACTTGAGTGGCGTCGAGGATCAGCAGCTTGAGCTTTTTCTCGGGCAACTGCGCGAGCCGATCGAGAATCGACCGCACTCGCCATCGATGCTGGGGTTTCGGTCGGAGCGCATCGGGCGGCACGAGCCATAAGTAAGGCTCTCCCTCCTCGTCGACTCCGCCGTGCAAACTGAAAAGAGCGACGACGGCGTTTTCGCTGACTGCATCGAGGCCGGCTGCCCAGTCGTCAGGATTGAGAACATCGGTCGGCGGCCGAAGCACCCGTGGCCGATCACCGCCCTGTTCGGCCCAAGCGACCAAGGCCTTGGCTCCGTTCGCCCCTGCCACATTCGGGGCGATCGCCAACGTCCACGTGTCGCTCGGGGCGACCACGACCAAAACCGGCATCCGCGCTGGACGAAGCAACAGCAACGCCGCCACCGTCGCTGCCAGCAAGCTGGACCCGATCATGGCCGGTATCAATAAGGGCCGACGCCGCAGTCGGCTCGTCCCTTGAGTCGTTGATGTCGGTTGCCAATCACGACGGTAACTCGTCGGCGGACCAACAGACTTCGTCGGCTGCCTCCACGATGTCGGCTCGCGTTTCTCGGGCGGCATTTCTATCCCTCGGCCCAGGAGTCTCCGCTGTTGTCATGAAATGTATCACTCTTCGGCTACTTGATTCATCTCAATTTTTCCCTCCCCCCGGACGGTGCCGATTTTGCGGCGGAGCATCGCAGTCGCCGAACCAGTGCGGAAGGGCTTCGTTTGACCCCTTCACCGGCTTGCTGATTTTCCAGCCGCCTGCCGGGACGGGCAATAATAAATTGACTTGCGTTTTTTCCGGAGTAACGGATTCGTGACGCGGAACGTTCGAGTACCGCTGCCCCTGCTGGTCACCGGCATCACCGGTGTGGCCGGCTACAATGCGTTTTTCTATTTTCGCCGCCTGTTTCCCGGTCAAGTCATCGGAATTCGTCCGCATCAAACGTTTCGCCTGCGTGGCGACGGCATCGTCCCCTTGGACGCGGACGACGTAGATGGATTGCGCCATCTCTGCCGAGCGTATCGGTTCCGCGGCGTTTTGAACGCCGTGGGCAACTGCGCCCTGAAATCGTGTGAACTCGATCCGGCCATGGCCCACCGGCTCAACGTCATCACGGCCGAGGCGATCGCTGAATTGGCTCGCCGGGACTCGATGCGGCTGGTGCAT
>CAKZUU010000412.1 GCA_937922175.1 uncultured Gemmataceae bacterium | reverse complement strand
CTTCACGGTCGTCCTGACTCGCGCTCGCATCGAGTTGGAGGACCGCAAAGCGAAAGGCGACGTCATCGAACTGGAGACACAGGGGAAGAAGACGAAGATCGGCGTGCTCACCCTGCCCTCGTTCTATGCGAGCGACCCGCGGGAGGGGGGAGAGCGGCGAGGAGCCACCATCGACTGCCGCCGAATCCTTGCTGATTTTCGGCGACAGAACGTCGATGCCGTCGTCCTGGACCTGAGAAACAACGGCGGAGGATTGCTGAATGAAGCAGTGCAGATCTGCGGCTTGTTCATCGATTCAGGCCCGGTGGTGCAAGTGAAAGACTTCCAAGGAAACGTCCGCGTTCACAAAGACACGTCTTTGGGCACCGCCTGGGATGGACCTCTGGTGGTCGTGGTCAACAAACTCAGTGCCAGCGCCAGCGAGATCGTCGCCGGAGTCATTCAAGACTACCGCCGAGGAATCGTCGTCGGCGACAGCAGCACTCACGGGAAGGGAAGCGTGCAACAGATTCTCGAGTTGGCCGAGCAGATGCCTCAACTGTTCTCCAGTGACACGAATGCGGGAGCGCTGAAAATCACGTTGCAGATGTTTTACCGGGTGAACGGCGACAGCACCCAGCTGCGGGGCGTGCGATCCGACATCGTCCTCCCCTCGCTGACGGATCGGGATCAATTTGCTGAGTCACGCATGGATTTTGCCATGCCGTTCGACCACATTCCGCCCGCCAATTATGTTCCCGTCGATCTGGTAACCGATGCAATGATCGCGCGTCTGAAGGAACAATCGGAAACCCGGCGTCAAAGCGATCCCGAATTTCAGAAATATGCCAAGAAGATCGCGAAGCGATTGGAGATTGCTGAGCGGAAATCGTTTCAGTTCACAGAAGAGTCACTGCGGCAGCAAAAAAAAGAAGTGGGCACCGACGACGATGACGACTCCAACGAGAATGATCCGCCGCAGCGAAAGAAGGAGGAAAAGTTCGGCAGCGAACCGTACACCCGCGAGGTATTGGCGTTGGCGGCCGATTTGAGCCAGGAGAAGAGCCGCTAGCCCATCCCCTTCTTCGATGGGCTGAGGATCGACACGAGAAGGAGCGATGGCAGTGCCGATGTTCCATCTTCCCCTTTTGGGTGGACTGGCGCTGCTGGGGGTACCAGTCCTTTTGCACTTGCTGTTGCGGCAAAAACCGAAGCTGCTGCGCTTTCCCGCCTTCCGCTTCTTGCAGCAGCAGGTTCGGACGAGCCAACGGCGATTGCGCCTCCGCCATCTTTTGTTGCTCTTGTTACGGATGCTCGTGTTGGCCTGCCTGTGCCTCGCGTTGGCCAGCCTCCGAGGCGACGATAGCAACGCCGCCGTCGTGTTCATCATCGACACGAGTCCCAGCATGGAGTACCTCGTCGGTGAACGATCGCGTTTGGACGAAGTCAAAGATCGCGTGGCGCCCTGGTTGGCGCGAATCCCGTCCGAGAGTCGAGTGGCCATCGTGGAGACGAAGACGGCCCATGCGAGTTGGGGCTCCGTCGCCGAAGCTCGACAACGTCTGAATGCCCTTCGCGTTCAGGCCGGGGGGGTGCCGATCACGACCGCGATCGCCTCGGCGTTTCGGCTGTTCGCGGAACTGGCCACCGACAACGCAGCCCTCGACTCGGCCACTACCCGCCGACGTCTGTTCGTCTTTTCGGATCGAACGCCAAATTCCTGGCAAAGCGATCGCACGCCCGAATTGAAAGAGCAACTCAGTCAGGTTCTGAAAGGCGATCCATCTTCGATCTATTTTGATGTCGGTGCCCGTCAGCCCGCGGACCTGGCGATTACCGAGATTGAGATCACGCCCCGCTTCATCATGGAAGGGCAAAGGGTGAAGATCGGCGCTCGGGTTCAGGCAATGGGCCAGGATGCCGAGGCCGAAATCTTTTGCAAAGTCATCGGCGAAAATCAACCGGAGCGAAGATCCGTTACATTGCGGGCGGGGGAGTCCACTGTGGTCGAATTTCTCGGTCGTCCCTTTCCCCGCGGATTTCATCAGGTGGAGGTGTGGCTGGCACCGACCGACGCACTGCCCGCCAGTAATCGCCGGTTTGCGACCTTCGAGGTCCGCGGGCCCCGACAAGTTTTGGTGGTGACCGACGATCCCGCGTGGGCGCGAGCGTGGAGCTTGGCACTTGAGGTTCACGGGCACTACCAACCCCAGGTACGCCGCCCCCAGGAAGTGACGTCAGCAGAAGAGCTGAATTCATTCGCCGCGGTCGCCCTCTTGAGCGTGGCCCGACCGGGGGATATCTGGCCCCACCTACTCGGGTATGTGAAAAAAGGTGGCCATCTCCTCGTCGTTCTGGGGCGATCAGAAACGCACCTGGAGGAATACCAAACCCCCGAGGCCTTAGCCCTGTTGCCGGGCAGGGTCGAGCAAATGGTGACGCGACCGGAGGCCGACCCCGCCCGTTGGGAGCCGCTCAATCGACGCCATTCGCTCCTCGCCAAGTTCGCCACTTGGCGCGAGCGTGAAGATATCGGGTTTTTGCGCTACCCGCGAAGTGCCCGACGTTATTGGCATGTCACGCCGCTCGCCCCGGAAAACGTGATCGTCAGCTACGCCGGCCCCGATCGTCACCCCGCTCTGCTCGAACGCGTCGCCGATCGCCTTCCAGGCAGCGGACAAGTGCTCTTGTTGACGACCCCCCTCGATTATCGGCCCGATCTGGCCATCGACGACCGGTGGAACGATTATCTGAGCACGGCGGTGAACGACGGTTTTTACGTCGTGCTCGCCAATGAACTGCTGACCTATTTGACCGGCGACCTCAACGAAACCTCGTGGAATTTCGCCAGCGGTCAACCTGTGTCCCTTCGCCTCGCTCCCGATGCTCGCCACCCCGAGTATACTTTGGACGCGCCGGGAATCGCGGGCAGCCAAACACGCCTAGTCCTTGGTGAGAATGAAGCCGCCCTGACGATCCCGGAAACGAATTTTGTGGGCAATGCCCGGGTGGTCGCCGCCCGAGGAGCCTGGCGGATGGCATTCAGCTTAAATATCCCCGGCGTCGAATTCGATTTGCAGCCGATCCCGGTCGAATCGATCGAGGAGTTGTTTGGTAGCGGCTGCGTGGTTTCGAGCCAGGATGAATCGGCGATTCAGCATGCGGTGGACCGCCAACTGGGTGAAGCGATTGATTTGTTCCCATGGCTGATGTTGGCTTTGTGTCTCTTCCTCGTTGGGGAGACCATCGTTGCCAACCGTTTTTATCGCACCGACGACCTGACCCAGGGTTCCGAGACGGGCCAGATTTGATGCATTGAAACAGCGACAAGCGGCATGGAACTCATCCTTGATCCACCTTGGCCTTGGTCAGCCTCCCCCAGCGAGTTCATCACACGGCTCGTCGGCGTGTCGCTACCGGGCCCCGTTGTGCCCGTGCTCCTGGCTGGTTTGTCGGCGTTCATCGCGTATCTATCCACTCGGACCGGCCGCCTCCGCTTTGCCCAGATTTTACTTATTTCCGGCCTCAGCGCGATGGTCGCGAATCGACCGTTCCCCTGGTGGGCCGCCCTTTTGATCGCCTTCGTGACTCTTCAACTTTACCTTCGTGCGAACTTTTCCGCTCGAAAGCCGGGTCGGTTGGCCATCCTTTTAGGTCTTCGCCTCTTGGCACTGGCGCTGACCATGGGGACGATTTTCCGCCCCTCGCTGCTTCTGCCCAGCGACGAGCAGATCCCTTCCTTGTTCGTTCTCGCCGTCGATTACTCTCGGAGCATGACGATCAAAGATGGACCCAATAATCAGACGCGCTGGGAAGCGGTGCAATCCGCCCTGGGCCGCTGCCAGTCGATCATCCAACGACTCCAGGATGAATCTCAAATCCGAGTCGTGATGGTGGGTTTCGCGGATCAGCTCATCGAAGGGGCCGATCCATTGCAGCCGATCGGACCGACCAGCGACTACGGCGGAATGCTCGCGCGGTTGCGGGAGCGGTTCGGTTCCCAGCCGCATTGGCGCGGTCTGGTGATCATCGGCGACGGAGCCGACAACGGGCGCCAATTCAACGCGGCGGTTGAAGCACGTCGCTATCAATCGGCACGATGCCCCATTTATGGGTTTGTCGTCGGCCAATCGGTCGAGTTGAACCGCCATCGTGACATTGCCATTACCGACCTCACGATCGAACCGAATCCGGCCTTCATCAAGGGGCGGATGGTCCTCCGAGCGACGATCGACGCCGTGGGCTTTGAAAACGCGGCGATCGAGCCTCGGTTACTCATCGATGCGACTCCCCTCGTTCCCGAGAACCTGACGATCAATGGCGTTTCCCAGCTTCCGCAACCCCAACTCACGCAGTCGATCGGCAACGAACTGACGATTGAAATCACGGCTCCGAATCAACCCGGCGATTACCTGGTTACCCTTGAGATCCCCCCCTTGCCGGGCGAAGCATCAACAGCCAACAACAAGTTATTCACCTACGTGACGGTCTCAAAAGAGGGTGTCAGCGTCCTGTTGATCGCGCCTTTGGATGAGGAGACGAAGTTTTTGCGTCGGGCGCTGGCCTCGGATCCGCGGATTCGATTGTTTGAAATGACTCGACAGACCGAGGATCGCAACGTCCTCAAGGGAGATTGGTTGAACTTCGAGCGACAAGCCTACGACGTGATGATCCTGCGCGACGTCTCGCCTCAACGACTGTCAGGAGGCGATCCGAACCTCTTGACGGCCATCCGCGATCAAGTCGTGAACAAAGGGATGGGCTTGTTGATGATGGGAGGGTTCGACAGTTTCGGAGGAAGCGTCGAGACCAACAGCGTGGGGAAGTGGTCGAAGACTCCCCTGGCCGAGTTGTTGCCCGTGGAGGTGGACAAAGTCGGCGGGCATATCGACAGCCGGCGGGACCAAACCCCGATCGGACTTTATCCGACCAAAGATGGCGCGGCGCATTTTTTACTTCGGCTGGATGGCGGCCCACAGACCTGGGAACGCCTGCACGACAAAGCCCAGCGCGGAATCGATCTACTCGGGATGAATCGACTCGGACCCATCAAACCAACCGCTCTGGTGTTGGCGACGGCCCAGCCCAATCGCACGGACTTGCCCCTGATGGTTGCCCACAGCTTCGGTCGAGGCCGAGTCCTCGCCTTCGCCGGCGATACGACCTACCTTTGGCGGTCATTCGGTCTGCCCGACTCCGCCGAAGGGATCCAGATCCATCATCGGTTCTGGAAACAAGTCGTATTGTGGTTGGCTCGTCAGGAAAACGCCCAAGGCAAAATTTGGGCCAAACTTGATTTTCGCCGTGTCCCCGTCGGGCAGCGGCAAGGTTTCTCCGTCGGGATTCAAGGCAAGAACGGATCGCCGATCGCCGGCGGTGAATTCCAAGTTCGCATCATCGGTCCCGGCAACCTCGAACAAAAGGTCCCAATTCGCCGGGAGGGAGATATCGATCGCGGTGAAT
>CAKZUU010000411.1 GCA_937922175.1 uncultured Gemmataceae bacterium | reverse complement strand
CTTGGCAGGCGGCCCTTTTTCAGTTCGTTCGCAAACTCTCGTACAAGTATCGCAGGCCCTTGGTCTTGAAATCACCCGGACACACGGGACGCATTCGCTATTTGTTAGAACTGTTCCCCGATGCTCGTTTTGTTCTAATTCGTCGAAATCCGTATGCGATCTTTCAATCCGCCCGGCACACGCACCAAGTTACGAACGCCGACACTACCTACCAATCTCTCGTGCAATCGGGACGTCCCGAAGACATTTTGCGGACCTATCGGATGCTCTTCGAGGCGTATTTTGAGGATCGTCATTTGATTCCGGCCGGCCGACTGCACGAACTCAGTTTCGAGCGGCTAGAGGATGATCCGATCGGGCAGTTGCAACGTCTGTATCAGAGTCTGTCGCTACCGCCATTCGTTGACTTTGAGCCGAAGTTGCGGGACTATCTCGAGTCATTGCGCACCTACCAGAAGAACCGTCATGCTCCTCTCTCGGAGCCGTTGAAATCCCAAGTTGCCGAGGAATGGGCGCGGCTGTTCGACGAATGGGGCTACTCCCGTTGATACGATCGGTTTCGAGATTCTCGGCAATCGGTTCCACCAACCGGTCCGTCTAAGGATTGTCGGTGGGGGATCCAATGCCTCATCGAAACATCGTTGATTGACGGAAAGTGAGACGACAGGAGAAACGCTCGATGAGACGGGGGATCGTGATGGCCCTTTGGGGCAGTTTATTAGGGGGAATCGGAGGAGACATCATGAGCCAAGAGCCTTCTCCTCAGCCGCGGTTGTTGACGGAAATTATCGACGTGAAATTGGCCGTCCGAGAAAAAGCTCCTCCGGAATTGGAAGTGACGGTGAGGGCGCAAACGCCCACGCCCGGTTTTACGGATGTCCGCTTGCTGCGGGGCGTCTACCGCACCCCACCGAAAGATGGCATCCAAGACTATTTTCTCCTAGCTACTCCGCCGGAAGGCATTGTCATTCAAGTGCTCGGCAAAACAACTGCGCAAGATGTCTGGTCCGACTTCCCGCCCTGGGTCAAGGGGGTCCGAATCCACGGCATTGGCAGCGGCGTCAAAGTCAAAATGCTTCGCGAAGCCACTCGGTGAAGTGCCGGTCGAGTTCGCGAAGTCTCTGCCGTTTGGGGCATCCGCCTCGGTCGCGGGGTTAATGATTGAACAGAAAAGCCGGGCTGTTGATCATAGCCCACGCAAGATCCTGGATTCCTACCAGTCGGGCATCGGCGGGCGCGGGCATTTCCTGAACCGCTCGTTGGAGTCGAGCCCATTCGGTGTCTCGGGAGCGGAGATACTGCGCGATTGCGGCTTTCTGTTCTGGGGTTCGTTGCTCCTTGGGAACGGCAAGCGCATTCGCCACCGCGATGGGTAACGGCTCTTTGATCTTTGGAGCAACGTCGGTGCTGACCGACACACGGAACTTGCCGATGTTGTGCTGCCGATCCGGATAACGTTGATCCATCTCGAAGCTGAGGATCACTTCTCCCTCGCTGGTGAGCGGTTTTTCCAGGAGGAAGATCGCTTCATGCGAACGTCCCATTTGCGGGGCGATGGCCCAGCCGGTGTTCTCATTACCGTCGATGGCGTTTTTCACGTCAAAGCCGCTCTGCGAGAAGTCGGCCAAAGCTCCGGCCCACTTGACCTCGACCGGCTTGGCCGACTCGGTCGCGGCACCCGGTGGGAGCACCGCCATCCGCCATTCGTGAAGGACGAAATTGCCGTTCGATGCCCGGCCAGGACCCTGGGACGGCAGATTCGGATCGGCCAGAACTTCGAGACGAACGGCCGTGATACCGCTCAACTTGGTTTTCGCACGGAAGGAGTACAACTCCGGCTTGTTTAGTTGACCGCCCGACACGAAGACCGTTCCATCCTCTTGCTTGGCGAATGTCGAGCCGGTGGCCGACTTCAGTTCCGTCAAATCAAGAGTTTGCCAACGGACCGGCGGACCGTATTGTCTTTCCCATTCATCGTGCTTGGCTGGCAGCGTGGCTTCATAAGCGGCTAATTCCTTCCTCTTCGCCTCGTTTAACGCGACCAGACGTTCGTAGTCGCTTCGGGCATCCTGCAAGGCCCTGAGGCCCGTTTGAATTTCCTGTTCGGTGGGCATCCGACAGAGAATGGCCAGGAAAGTTTCCTCGATCAACCGACGATCGTCTTTGATCTCGTTGACGAGACGAGCCAGACGGTTGTTCGGATCTTTGAGGGCGTCCGCGACGACAGGCCCGTTCACCATATTCAGGACAGGCCCCAGCATCATGCCGCTGGACCGCTCGCACTCGCAGGCACTTTCGCGAGGAGGCTTCCCGAACAGTTCCAAGAATCCGCCCGGAACGGGGACGGCGGAGTCCAAGAGTTGCACTGCCCTGGCTCCCGGGGGCAAACCGGGCAGTTTTGTGGTCGCTCCGACGGCTCGATAGATCGTGTCGAACAGGACCTCAGCCGGCAGCCGACGGGCAATGGCGTGAGAATAATTCACCTCGTCGTCCGCATTCCAGCGGTTGGTGGCAATGGAGTGCTGGTAGACACGGCTCTTGCAAATCAATTTGAACAACGCCTGGACGTCGAAACCGCTGTTGATGAACTCGTGGGTCAGGTAATTGAGCAGTTTGGGGTTGGTGGGAGGGTTGCCCGCACGAATGTCGTCGATCGGTTCAATCAACCCAACCCCTAACAGATAGGCCCAAACTCGATTGACGTAGCTCCGCGCGAAATAGGGGTTGTCTTTCGAAGTGATCCAAGCGGCGAGCTGTTCTCGCCGGGTCCCCTTCGCGTCGGGCATTCCCGGGTGATGGTACGGGAACGTAGGGGTGGCGACTTGCCCGGTACGGGCGTGTTTGATTTCCCCGGCTTTCTCATCGAAGATGATCTCGACCAACGGCTTGGGGGATTCGACGTCGGTGCCGCCAATTTTCTGGCCCTTGTAGGCGGGGTCTTCTTTTCGACCCACTTGAGCGAAGTACGCCGCCAGGTGGTAATACTGGTCCTGTGTCCAGCGCTCGAAGGGATGATCGTGACACTTGTTGCAGTTGAAGCGGATGGCGAG
>CAKZUU010000410.1 GCA_937922175.1 uncultured Gemmataceae bacterium | reverse complement strand
CGCCTTGAAACAGATCGCCTCGGGGCAGCCATGCCGACGCGCCAACGAACAGGCTGCCCGACTTCGTTCACGACTCAATCAATTGTTTGCGGAGCGATTCCCCGATTGGGTCGCTTATGGCGACTTCTCGTTCGTCCACGTCCTGCCGGGATACCGAGGCCCACACCCGCTCGGCGAAGCCGAGGTACCGTGCGGCGGTCGCTTGGAGGAGCTCGACACCGCCCCGAACCCGGCCCTGCTCCACGCCTGGCGACAGGCGTTGCTTCTCCAAGGGGTTGATTGGTTCGGATTCGGTGCTTTCGTGTCGGCCGTCCACAGCGACGCCGATCTCGACTTCACGGTGCACGCCGTGGGCCAAGCGATCGAATCGATGAAGATCGAGGGGCTCGTCTGAAGGTACGGGTCGCACCAGACCACGACGGCTGTTCGAGTAGCGAGCAACGACGCCCCACGGACGCCTCGCGGCAACGAGATTGGTTCTCCGTCAACTCAACAACGAGAGATTCGGATCTTTCGCGGTCAGTTGGGGACATTCATGGGAGGGGGATTGCCTCCCATCGGGGCGCCTCCCATCGGGGCGGGGGGATTCGGCTCGAACGCCGCCGGCGGGAGGGACCGTTCGACACGAGGCATTTGCGGCTTCTGCGTCCCGTATTGCGCGTAATCGAGATACAGGAGAACGCAACTGATGATCAGAGCGAGCAAAGAGATTGCCAACAGACCGGTGTAGGCATCGTTTCGCGCTTTCGGGGGTGAGTATCGTTTCTTCGCGGTCGTGGACATGTTCAGCCTCTGCTAACAGCCCTCAGCGTAGGATTCGCGTATCCACCCGATCATCCACAGCGATGGTTCGACCTCGTGCCGCCGGCTCGAATATCCCCACCGCCCGATGCGGTTCCGTCCGGGTCACCATCAATGTGCCCAAATACAGAGGATTGGCACCGATGCGATACACTTGAAGCACGTGCCCCTGCTCGATGCCGTTGTCGCTTCCCAGCGAGATGGACGCCAGGTTCCCCGAGACGCCGGTCACTCGGCCGGCTGTCTCCACCGAAGGGACCCGTTTCGGGATCGCAGCGACCGTCGCCACGGACGCCTCGGGGACGCGAGCTCGGAGTTCCTCGTAGCGTCGGCGAGTCAGAGCCAATTCCTCTTTGACACCGGCCAACTCCCGCTCATTGGCGTCGGCTCGGAGCTTGTGAAACGTCTCTCGGGCTGTCGTCTCCGCCAACTCGCGGGCGGTTTGCGCCAATTGCTCATTGACACCGTTGAGCTGGACGGCCATTTGATTACGTTCGGTCTGTAGTCGAGCGATCTCGACGGAAGCGGCGTTGCTGATCTCCGCGGCTTTCAGAGATTCGGCCCGGGCTTCGTTAAACTTTTTCTTCTCGCCCGCGATTTCGACATCTTTCCCGCGGACCACGTCTTCGAGTCGGCGAATTTCTTCCTGCAATCGCTTGATTTCGGTTTCGTAGTCGAGCCGTTTTTGGGTGCTGGCCGCGCGTTCGGCTTCGAGAGCGGCACGGGCTGCCTTGGTCTCTTGTTGGGCCAATTCCATACCGACTCGCCAATTGGTGCGTGTCAAAAAGACGACGACAATCAACCCGCCGGTGACCAAGGCGAAGAGCACATTAAAGAACACTAACACCTTGCCGAGCGCTGTCATTACCGAAGCCCCCCCACGAATGGCCGCGTGGTGCGGAACCCGATTCCCTGTTGCGTCCGCGTGTCTGCCATGACGCCCCGACCTGTCCTCGGCGGCGCGGAACTATGCCCACTTTCTCAACCAAAGTCAAGCGGAAGCCGTCCTAGGGCCTTGTCAATTCCGTTTTCGCCGTCGTTGCCGAGTTTAATTCATTCAAGCGACGACGCAGACCCGCCTCCCGCTTGAGGATGATCGTCGCCATGGCGAAGCGGTTGGCAATCTCTGGCTTCAAGTACTCTTGTTGTGCCAACGCTTTCCGCCTCGCCTCAACTTGAATTTCCTTCTGTCGAATCAATCCGACGACGTTTGCTCCGTCCCCCTGCATCTGCGTCGTCAGATCGGCAAGTTGCTTTTGCAACTGCTCAACTTTCGCCTTCTCCGCCAACAATTCCTCATTGCGCAGCGCCAACTGCCGCTCGAGAACCGCCAGAGCTTGCAACGGCTGACCCCGCGACTTCAGACTCTCTGCTTCATTTCCTACTAACTGCATCGGGATCATCCCATCAGGACCTGGCTTCAATTCATGGATCGGAGCCGGCACGGGTTGACCGTCCTCGCCTACCCCCGTCTTAACCAATTCCAGCTTTCGTTGGTAGAAAACTTGGCGAGCGACGCGTTGCTGCTCAACGACAGCGAGCTCACCGAACGCTTTGAGATAACGTTCCTCCGCTGCCGTGCGAGCCAGAGCGGCCTCTTTGATGCGTGCCTCCAACCGATCAATGATCCCCGGCTGCTCGCGATTCGAACTCTTCCAAGGCACGTGATTCACGTAAACGCCCAAGGCCCCCGCGAAAACCAGGAGGCTCAAGGCAAATACCGCCAACACAAACAGCCGTCCGATGAACGTGATCATGGCGTCTGTCCTGTTCCCCTGTCGGATCACCTTCGCACGCCTTTACCGACCCGGGGTGGCCTGCGACTGCTTCAACTTCTCGTCGAGTTTGTAGGTCTCCTCGAGCGCCAAACCGAATCGTTGTTGCAACGCGAACAAATCGCGTTGCATGGCCTCCAGACGCGCGATTTCGGTGTTCGCCGCTGCCGTCAAGTCAGCCAACTCCTGCATGTTTCGTTGCACTTCGGTTAAGCGCTGCTGTACTTCGGTTTGGCGTCGGGACACGCGAGCCTTCTCATCAGCGAGCATCCGCTCCGCTTCGTAGAGATTTTGATCCTCGTAGAGGATTCGACGAAGCAACTCTTGATAATCCGCGATGAAATGCCCCTGATCGCGGATGATGGCGGCCTTGCTGGCCGTGGCCAATTGTTCCTGCACATGGGCCCAATGGTTCAACCCCGCCGCCGCCGATTCGATCCCCACGATCAATCGGACCCGATCCTGCCAAGCGGGATCAGCACTGAGGTTGACCAACACTCGGGCGGTTGCCTGCCGGACGTTCTGTCGATTCCGCGCCGCATCGCCTCCCGGTGGCGATTTTGCCTCGGCAAAACGGCGATCGAGATTTTCAAGAGCTTCTGCGATCTTCCCATCATCGATGAGCGTGCGGAGGCGATCTCGCTCGGCGATATCCCGAGCCATCGGCAACAAATAACCGCGGAGTTTCTGCTTTTGCTGATCGAGACTGCCCGCATTGTTCACATTGTCCGCGACCTTCCGCCGAACCCGTTCCAGCTCGTCGATGACGGTTGCCACCGCGGGACCACCCAGATCCTGACCACCGTCGGCGCCTTTGAACAAATCGGCCAACACGCCGGGAGTTAATTTCTCGGCGGTGGGTTCATCGGGAAACTCGCTATGGATGTCGTCCTTATCGACCGGCAGCCCGATCAACGTCATTTCATGGAGGAAGGCGGATCGACGAACCGCGCGGAACGAGGCGTAATCCATGCCGGCCAAGACCATCACGCCGACCGCCAGCAGAACGCAAAAGACGGCGAGAACTTTTCCCAGGGTGCTCATGAACACTTGTTCCGGTAGGATCAGATCGACGGCCCATCACCCGCCGACCATGGACTCTACTACCTTCTGATTCTGAATGATGCGCTGGGGATTGACAAGCGAATTCATTTTTTCTTCCCGGCAGATTTTGCCTGTTCAATGTGCTCAATTGCCACAATCGTCGGAACGAAGCGAAAAGACGGTCATGCCGCTGTGCGGAAACTCTCGATTTGACCGAGCAAAACAACCATTCGCACGCTAGAATTGCCAAAGGCGGCAGACTCGGGGCCTCCGGCGCCGAGAGGAGGGCCGCTGGCGCAACTGGGAATCCGGTGCTGGGATGTCCGCAGAGACCAAGAAAGGCACGTTGCCTGAAATCACGGGCTACGACATCCTTGAAAAAGTCGCCGAAGGCGGCATGGGCACCGTTTACAAAGCCCGCCGTCGCGAGGATGGACGGATTGTTGCCATCAAAATCCTGCCAAGCAGTGCGGCCAAAAACACCATTCTCATGCAGCGATTCAAGCGGGAATTCAATGCGGCACGGCAGATCGACCATCCCAATGTCGTCAAGGCGATCGAATTTTGCGAATCGCTGCCCAATCCGTACCTCGTGATGGAGTTCGTGGACGGCGAGTCGTTAGGAACGCGGATCGAACGAGAGGGAAAGATCCCCGAGGAAGAGGGGAAACGGATCATGGCCCAAGTGTGTCAGGGCCTGCACCGTGCCCACAAACAAGGAATCATCCATCGCGACATCAAGCCCGATAATATCCTCCTCACTCGCGACGGGGTTGCGAAGATTACGGATTTGGGGCTGGTCAAAGACGTCGAAGAGGAGATGAACTTGACCCGGACCGGGCGCGGTCTGGGAACGCCGCACTTCATGGCACCGGAGCAATTTCGCAACGCCAAAAACGCCGACGTTCGCTGCGATATTTACTCGTTGGGCGCGACTCTTTACATGATGGTCACCGGGCAAATGCCGTTCGACGGTTGCAGCCCGCTGGATGCGTACATGAAGAAGATGAACAACGAGTATCAGCCGCCACGCGAACTTGAACCGAGCCTCTCGGAGCGGATTGATTGGGCGATTCGTCGGGCCATGCATGTCGACCCGGAAATGCGGCCGGCCTCGTGCCGCGAATTCGTCGAGGATTTGACAGGACAAACCATCCGCCCGCCAACCGTCGCCGTCAACCAGCCTGTCGCGGACATTTGGTATCTGGCCTACCGCGACGAGCAGGGAACGGTGCACACGGTCAAAGGCTCAACGCCGAACATCCGACGAGCTTACCGCGAGGGGTTGCTTGGGGACGCCAGCAATATTCGCGCTTGTCGCACCAAACAAGGTCCATTCCAGCCGCTGCAATCGTTCGCAGAGTTCCGTGATTTGATCGTCGATCCCGATGCCACGCGGGAAATCCGCAGCTTGGCCGACGTCTCGACTGACACCACGGCGTCGACCCCGCCTTCAACTCCTGACGCCGAACGGTCGTCGAAGCCTCTCTCCCGGCCCGATTCGGCGACGCGAACATCACGCCCTCGGTTGGCCGACCGACCCTCACGCCGGTCCCACTCGCAATGGGCAGGAGCACGGTACGATCGGCAGCGCGAATTGACATTATGGATCGGCGTGGGCGTCTGCTTACTGGCTGCTCTTATTTTTCTGCTGCTTTTACTCAAGTGACTTCGGCAGTGCCCTCTCGAAGAAGGCAATGACAACATCTCGATTGGCGGACTGGGTAATTCGGCGAAGCCGTACCCACGGCAGCAGCACGCCAAGGGCTTATCGCGTCGGTCATGTCACATCAGGCTGAAGCAGATTGCGTCAACTGCCGAAATTTCCCCAGAGAGCTGACATGCTCTCGGCCGAGGGACTGCCGAGACGTCAACATATTTCTTGGGTGAACCATCATGCGCAGGATGCCTGTCGATCGCTGGTGGATGCCGTCGTGGGTTCTTCTTCTCATTTTTGCGACGACCTTACCTGCGGCACCGCCGCTCCCTGAGGAACTGTTCCCCGCCACGACGACGGAATTCGTGGCCATCCGGGACGTGAATCGCATGACGAACAGTTGGCAACTGACCCAGTTCGCTCGACTCCTGCACGATCCGTCGCTCGAGCCTTTTCTCAATGATCTTTACAACCACACCAAGGGCTTCAACTTCCTCCTCGAGACCATTGGCTGCGACTTCGATTTGGTGAAAGACGCGGCGGGAGGCGAAATGGGCTGGGGCGTCGTGCTGGTTAGCCCAACGGAGGTCGCTCACCTTCTAACGCTGGACATTGCTGGTCGAATCCCGCAAGCGCAAGCCCTGCTGAAAGAGATTGGCCAACAACTGCACAAGAAAGGGGCCCGTTGGGATCGCCGCACATTGGAGGGCGGGATGCTAGCGATTGTCGCTCAGTTGCCGAACCGGGTGCAACTGGTCTACGGGCTGAAGGACTCCTTGTTGGTCATCAGCGATCATCTCCCGACGGTTCAGGGCCTGCTCGCCCGATGGTTAGGGTCCGCAACGAATCAATTGGCCCATGTCCCCGCCTTTCAAGCGGTCCGACGGAAGAGCAAGCCGATGCCCGGTGAGACGGAAATGATCCGTTTCTATTTCGAGCCGACCAACCGCATGGAAGCGCTGATGATCTACTTCCCCGAGATGAAGAAAGTGAAAGGCGATAATCTCGTCCAAGTCATGCGCAAAGAAGGAGTGGACGGAATCAAAGGCGTCGGGGGCATCATTGCCTTCCGCAGCAACGCTACCGACATGCTGATTCGCGTCAGCACCCACTCTCCCAACCCGTTCCAAGGAGCGATGCGGATGGCCCGTTTCCCCAACGTGGCTCCGGTGACGCCGGATGCATGGGTCCCCGCTGACCTTTCCGGGTATCTCACGTTCGGTTTGGATCTGGTGAACGCCTTTGATTCATTCGACACCTTTTTTGAGCGAGTCACCGACGAACCGCCGGGCACCTTCAAGGCGATCATGGACTCGGTTCGGGATGACAAGGACGGCCCCCAAGTGGACATCCGCCGCGACATCATCGGTCGACTGCAACCTCGGGTCACACTCATCAACGACGCCGTCCTCCCGGCCGGTCCGAAGTGCGAGCGGTACTTGGTCGGCATCCCAGCCCAAAGCCCCGAAGATGAGGCGGTGCTGCGCGAAGCCGTCCAGAAATGCTTCGAGACGGACCGTCGCTTCAAAGCGAGGACCTTCGGAAATGTCACTGTTTGGGAATACCAAGCACGAGTCAAGCAACGGAAAAACGGCAAGCCAGCGAAAGTCGACGTTCCCGGCCTGTGCATCGCTGTGGCTCAGGGACATTTGTTCATCGCGACGCAGTTCGGCTTGTTGGAGAAAGTCCTCAAATCGACCGAAAAGCTCGCGCAAGCTGCCGATTATCAGCGAATGATGCAAGAACTGGCGCGTCTGGGAATGGGACCGAGTAGTTTTCGCGGTTTTCTGCGCACAGATGTCGCAGCCCAAGCTACCTACCAGATGATGCAATCCAATCAGGTCGATCAGGTGGCCTCCGTCTATGGTTGGCTGCTGACGAAAGTCCTTAAGGACTCCGAAACCGGTCGGATGCTGGCCGACGGACGCAAGTTGCCGCCCTACGCTGCCCTCACCAAGTACCTCGCTCCCGCTGGAGCCTTCGGACGCGACGACGGCGATGGTTGGACGTTCGTCGGCGTCGTTCTCGATAAATGACGGCTGGCACCTCACAAAGGAAGACAACTCGTGCGTCGGCTTCGGTGCCGGACGCGAGTTGTCTCATTCTTTCCCGGGGGTTCTCGACCGAAGCCGAGCGAAAGTTACCCATCCATCGGATGTTCGTCAGACGTGTTGCAAGCGCTGTTGACGTCCGCGCCAACGCTCCATCAATTTCGTCCACAAACCGGAACCGATGGGCCTGGGTGGTGGAATCTCACCGGAGAGGGCTGGTTCCAGCAACAGATTCTGGAAGGAATAAGGCCTGCCGAGTGGGTCTTTCGCTAGCATTCGTTTCACGAGGTCAGCCAGATCGGTCGACAAATCGGGGACGAAGCGACGGGGGCACGGGGGTGACTGCTTGACAGCGTTGTCGAGGACCTCCCAAATGTCCCTCCCATCGAAGGGAGGTCGCCCCGTGAGGGCATGGAAGAGAGTCGCTCCGAGAGAATACATGTCGCTGCGTTCATCCGGGAGAGCCGCCGACGTTACAAGTTCCGGAGCGATGTACAAGGCGGTGCCACTCCGCGATCCGACCTCGCCCCTTGCTGATGCATTCGGACTGGCCGGGGTCCTCCGCATGATCGCCAAGCCCAGGTCTGCCAACTTGACTTCACCGGATCGGGTCAGCAAGACATTCGCGGGTTTGATGTCGCGATGAACGACGCCGAGTTGATGCGCCGCCGCCAGCCCCTCGGCCAGTTGCTTTGTCAGACGAATCACGCGATCCGGTTGAATTCGGCCACATTGTTCGATCAACTCCGCCAACGAGGGACCGTTGACATGTTCGAGGACAAGGAACGGATAGTGAGGGTGTTCCTCGAAATCGTAAACGCGGACGATATTGGGATGATTCAATTGCGCCAACAAACGGGCTTCACTTTTCAAGCGCTCCATCCGAGCTGCCTCGTCGCTGCCGCCGATCGCCGTCAACACTTTGACGGCGACGGGAATCTGCAAGGTCGGATGCAACGCGCGAAAGACATTGCCATTCGCTCCCTGGCCAAGCCACTCCGTCAGCAGATATTTGCCCAGAAATCCACCGACGCGCGGTGGCTCGGGAATCGCAGGCATCCGCGGCATCTCCGGAGTGGTCTCGTCGGAACCGAACAGCGTCATCGTGACCCTCGGATCCGTCCCGACGTCGCCGGACACCTCGGGCAGTTGCCGACGAATCTGGATGAACTCCTGAGGATCCAGCAAGGTGAATCCCATGCCGCGCGTGAGATGGCCGTTCGCGATTTGGTGGAGAATCTGCGAGCTGGGAGAAGAGAGAAGTCGCTGTCGCTGCAAGAACGCCAGGAGAGATTCGTCCGCGGCAGTCGCCTGCCACCAGCGACGAAGATGCTCCACCTGATGCCGTGCAAAACCCGCGCGCGACACCATATACTCAAGGACCAACACGTCCACGTCGTTCATGGAACGGCACCTGGGCATGATCTGACGGCACGATAACGACCGATATTCAAACCAATTTGTCATTCAAAAAGAAGGCAGAAAGTCTGCGAAAAGCGCGAAATCTGGAGAAACACAACCGATCGCGCCGATTTTGCCGATCGTAACGATTCGTGCAGCGATCCCCGATCGCTAGCTGCGTTCTTCGCCCCATCGCTCCGCCAAGTGGAGGAGGACCTCGACGGCAGAATTCATGTCCTCAAGACTTGTCCACTCGAGGACCGAATGCGGATTGTGTTCCCCTGTCGAGAGATTGGGTGTCGGCAATCCCATCTCCGTTAGCCGAGCACCGTCCGTCCCCCCGCGAAGGACCGGGAATTTCGGAGTCAACCCTGCTTGACGGACGGCCTGCTCGGCGAGGGCCACGACCCGAGGCTCTCGCCGCAACCCTTCGGCCATGTTCCGATACTGCCGTTCCACATTCACCCGCACCCGGGCCATGGGAAACTCCCATTCGATATGCCTCGCGATCTCACGAAGCAGGTCAGCTTGATGCAACAATTGCGAGGTGTCATGATCGCGCAGCAGCAAGCGAATCACCGTCTGCCCGACTCCACCTTCGATTGAAAGCGGATGGATGAAACCTTGTCGTTGCTCGGTCGTCTCGGGGGAAAGTCCTTGTCGTGGCAAGCGGTCGACGAACATCGCGGCCAAACGAACGGCATTGACCATTCGCCCCTTTGCAATCGACGGGTGGATGTTGACGCCGGTGATCGTCACGGTTGCCTTGTCCGCGGAGAAGGTCTCCGTTTCGATCTCTCCGACGCCCGCCCCATCGAGAGTGTACCCCACGCGGGCCCCGAGACGGTCGAGGTCAATGTGATCGACGCCTCGGCCGATCTCCTCGTCGCAGGTGAAACAGAGACGAATGGTCCCATGCAGGCGATCCGACTCGCAGCAGAGCCGTTCCGCCGCTTCCATCACCACCGCTACCCCGGCTTTGTCGTCGGCCCCGAGCAAGGTGGTGCCGTCGGAGGTGATGATCGTCTGGCCGCGACGTGCCGCCAAATCGCGGTTCTCTTCCACTCGCAGAACTTGAGAAGGATCGCCAGGCAAGACGATGTCACGACCGTCGTAATTCCGATGGATGATGGGCTTCACACCACGCCCCGAGGTTTCCGGGGAGGTGTCCAGATGAGCGAACCATGCAACGACCGGGGCGTCGGGTCGTCCCCGAGCAGGGAGGGTCGCCATGACGATTCCGTGCTCGCTCTGGGCCGCATCGCGAAGCCCCAGGACTCGCAATTCATTGACCAGGATTCGGCCCAGTTCCAATTGACCGGGCGAACTCGGATAAGTCGTCGCACCCTCGACCGCTTGGGTGTCGATCATGACGTAGCGACAAAAACGCTCCAGCAATCGGCTCATGCGGTCTGGACTCCGATCTGAGGGCACCAAGGGCGTAGCGGGCAGGATTCGCAGCGAGGCCGACGGGCTGTACACACTTGCCGACCGTGGAGGATTAGCTGGTGGCTGAAATCGATCCATCGATCACGTGGTACAACCGCCATCAGGTCGTGTTCGATTTTCGTCGGGTCGGTATGCGTCGTCAGCCCCAATCGGCGGCTGAGACGTTTGACATGGGTATCCACCGTAATGCCAGGAGTACGGAACAGATCACCCAACACGACATTCGCCGTCTTGCGACCCACGCCGGGCAAGGCTGTCAGCTCTTCCATCGTCCGCGGCAATTCGCCGTGATACTTTGCCACCAAGGCGCGGCAACACTCTTGGATATGCTTGGCCTTCATGCGGAAAAACCCCGTGGATTTAATCAATTCCTCCAGTTCGTCGCGGGGGGCATTGGCCAATGTTTGCGCATCGGGGAACCGAGCGAACAACGCCGGAGTCACCTGATTGACTCGGGCATCGGTGCACTGAGCGGACAGGATAACGGCCACCAGGAGCTGAACCGGGGTGTCGTACCGCAATGCTGTGCGGGGCTGCGGGTACAGCTCCTCAAGAATTTTCGCGATTTGCCGAACACGGCGACGAGTTTCGGCCGAGTTTGAGGTCATGACAAGATGCTACGCAAGGGGCAGCGACACGAAAAGGGAAGCGGAATACCATGACCGCATGACGTTTTTGACAGACCAGGCGTCGATCCAGCCAACGTGGTTGAGTCGGTGGGATCCCCGCTGGAAGATCGCTGCCTTCGGACTCACCACGTTTCTAGTGACCCTTCTCCGCTCCGAGACCGCGCTTGCCGCTGCTGCCGTTGCCGTCATTGCTCTGACAGTATCGGTCCGACCCGATGGCCGATGGCTCGGGCGACGATCGGCGTCGCTGGCGTTTTTCTTGGCTCCCTTCATGGTCTACTTGCTGTTCGGCTCGATATCGTCGGGACCGTGGCAAGCGTTGCGACTGGCCCTTCGCGCGATCCTCGTCTTTCAGTTGGCAGCAATCGTGGTTGCCAGCACACCGATGCACCGGGCCGCCCGTGCGCTGTCCTCGCTGGGCGTTCCGCGTCTCGTGACGAAACTGTTGGTGATGACGCATCGGTACACGGTGGTGCTTCGCGATCAGTGGCAACGAATCGGGACCGCCTTGCACACACGAGGTTTCCAGGTTCGGGCGTCGAGGCGAAGTTGGCAGACGATGGGAATGGCGTCGGCCGTCTTGCTGCTCAGCGCTGAAGATCGAGCCAAACGAGTTGCCGCCGCGATGCGTTGCCGCGGCTTCGACGGACAATTCCACGATTATCACCGCCCCTCGACGCGAGCGTCCGATGTGGCCAGGTTTGTCGTCATGGTCAGCGTTGTCGGGGCTATCACTGCTTTCGATCGGATTGCTCAGTGACAAGGAACCTTCCATTGATTCGGGTCGCAGGGCTGTCGTTCGCCTACCATTCAGGTCCGGCCGTTCTCCGCGACGTATCGTTTGAAGTTGAAGTGGGAGAATCGGTCGGAATTGTCGGGCCGAACGGAGCCGGCAAAACGACCCTGTTACTTTGTTTAGCCGGTGTCCTTCCGGTGCCACCCGGCCGCATTCGCATCGGGCACCTGGACCCGGGAGTCTCGGGCGATCGCCACCTTCTGCCGGAACATCTGGGCTTGATTTTTCAGAATAGCGACGACCAACTGATTCACCCAACCGTCGAAGAAGACGTCGCGTTCGGCCCGCTGAATTTGGGTTGGCCCGAGTCTGTCGTTCGACAGCATGTAACCGAAGCAATTCAAAGGACGGGACTGCACGGATTGGAAAATCGCGTCCCCTGGCAGTTGTCCGGCGGCGAGAAACGCCGGGCGGCGCTTGCCGGCGTCTTCGCCATGCGTCCCGAAGTACTTCTCCTCGACGAACCGAGTATGTTCCTCGATCCGCGGGCGAGGAAGGATCTGATCCGACTTCTGAACGAATGGCCGGGAATCAAATTGATTGCCGGCCACGATCTGGACCTCGTCTGGCAAACCTGCCGACGAACAATCCTTCTCGACGCCGGCGCCATCATCGCCGACGCCCCCAGCGAAATCCTTCTCAGCCGAGCCGATCTCTTAGAGCCTTGCGGCCTCGAGGTCCCCTTTCGGCTGCGCTTGGGGCTTTCTTGCTCCCGAGATGGGCAGACTTAAGGGGGGGAGATCGAGCCAAGGCCGTCACCGATTTACCTGTCGGAAACTGTCGCCCGTCCGATCAGGATCTTGCCGTCGAGCGAAGTCGCTTTTGGAAGTCCGTCTCCAACAGGCCGAAGTTGTTCTCGTAACGATTGACGGCCCATTGGAGTGCGCCCAGAAGGCGTTTCGCGGTGTAGAAACTCAACACCAGCCGATGGGAAAGCTTGACCGTCTCTGGTCCCGAGGGCGTCATCTGTTGGGTGTTCAATCCGAAATCAAGAATCAATTCCTCCGGCGTGCCAGTCACGCGGAAGAAGTTCGCGTAAAGCGCGTTCAATCCCGTGGCGTCCACCGGAATCTGGACTTGTTGATCGCCAGACCCCAAAGTCACTCCGCGTTCATCCGTCATGAGATTCACCCGAGTTTCTGTAGTGCGGTCGGAGAAACCAATCACTGGTCCCAAAATTGTACGCTACGGAATTCCTATACTGACTGGCAGAGGATTTTTTTTTGCGGCATATGTATGAACGTCCTTCCTCCCGACGAAGCCGGTCGAATTCCCAGTCCAGCTTTGTTGTTCGATCGCGCGGCGATTCGTGTCAACATCGCGCGAACCATCGAATGTGCCGGCTCTCCTCAACGTCTCCGCCCTCATGTCAAAACGCACAAAACTCGGGAAATCACGCGGATGTGGCTCGAGGCCGGCGTGACAAAGCACAAATGTGCCACGCTCGCCGAGGCCGAGATGCTCGCTTCGATCTCCGTGCCTGATGTCCTCATCGCGTATCCGTTGGTCGGTCCCAATTGTGATCGCTTTGCCCGATTGGTTCGCCGTTACCCAGCGACGCGTTTCGGCGTCACCATTGACCATGTCGAGGCGCTGCGGCAATTACAAGCCGTCTTCCCCCATGCTCGTGACGTCGTGGATCTATATCTCGACGTCAATGCCGGGATGGGGCGGACGGGGATCGAACTCGGTCCCGATGCCGCTTGCTTGTATCAAGAGTTTGGCCGCATCCCCGCTTTCCGACCCGTGGGTCTGCATATCTACGATGGTCATAACAACAACCCGTCTCTCGAGCAGCGGCGAGCGACCGGACGCAGCGTCTGGCAAGCGGTACAGGAATTTTGCGACAGGTTGCGTCGGGACGGACATCAGTTGGGGCGGATTGTCATTGGGGGCACGCCCTCGTTTCCCGTGCATGCCGAGGAGACGATCGCGGGACTGGAGTTGTCGCCCGGAACCTTGTCGTTGCATGACGCCAACTACGATGCGAAGTATCCCGAGCTGAGGCTGAAGTTTGGAGCGATATTGCTGACACGTGTCATCAGTCGACCGTCGCGCGACCGCATCACTGTCGATCTGGGTTACAAAGCAGTGTCGCCGGACTCGCCGATGGGCCAGCGGTGTCGATTCCTGGCCATCCCCGATGCCGAAGTGGTGGTCCACAGCGAGGAGCATCTGACGGTGCGGACGCCACAAGCGGAGCGTTTTTCTCTGGGCGATGTCCTGTGGGCGATTCCCGCGCATGTCTGCCCGACAGTGGCATTACATCGATCGGCGTGGGTGATTGAGAACGGGAAAGTTGTCGATCAGTGGTTGATCGCCGCTCGTGACCGAGACATCACGAGTTGACCCTCGGGCGTTGATGGAAGCCAGGCGGAGGGAACCGTATAATCGCCGTGACACTGCCAGATTTTCTCGGGGGGCGTGCATGGATGATTTGCTTCGGCCGAAATACCAACGAGTGGTGTTGAAGCTGAGTGGGGAGAGTTTCGGGAAGCCGGGTCAGAGCGGGATTCACCTGGACGAAGTGCTAAACATCGCACGGCAAGCAAAAGGTGTCCACGATAGTGGCGTCGAGCTGGCCATCGTCGTCGGCGGTGGGAACTTCCTTCGGGGGGCTCAATTTTCCGCGGGTAGCTCCATCATCAAGGACTCGACCGCGGACTATATGGGGATGCTCGCCACCGCTCTGAATGGTCTGGCCTTGCAAGACGCATTAGAGAGCCTCGGCTGCGAGACGCGATTGATGTCGGCGGTGCCGATGGACACGGTCGCAGAACCCTACATTCGCCGACGTGCGACCCGTCATTTGGCCAAAAAACTCGTCGTCATTCTGGCCGGCGGCACGGGCAATCCCTTTGTCACCACCGACACTGCCGCCGCCTTACGCGCCCGCGAATTGCAAGCCGACATTCTCTTGAAAGCGACCAAAGTCGATGGCGTGTACAGTGCCAATCCCGACGTCAACCCCCACGCGGTTCGATACGAGCGTCTCAGCCATGATCAGGTGATCCGCGAAAATTTGCGTGTCATGGACATTGCCGCCATCGAAATGGCCCGGACCGCGCGGCTGCCGATCCTCGTTTTCGACTTCAAACGCGAGGGGAACATCCAGCGAGCCATCGCCGGGCACACGATTGGCACTTTGATTTGCAGCGACGGGAGATAACCCATGTCCACCGATGAAATCTTGTTGGATTGCGAAGAGCGCCTCGAAAAGGCCGTCACGGTCTTTCGCGATCAACTGCGTGGGCTGCGCACCGGTCGGGCCACGCCCGCTCTCCTGGACAACGTGCGAGTGGAGTATTTCGGTTCGCCCACCCCGATCAAGCAGCTGGCCCAGATCTCCGCCCCGGATCCGCAACAAATTGTCATCCGCCCGTTTAATGCCTCGGACCTGAAGGAAATTGAAAAGGCGATCCGGTCCAGCGACCTTGGCCTGGCCCCGAACAACGATGGGAAAATCATCCGGCTGACGATCCCACCGATGTCCGGAGAACAGCGGAACAAACTGGTCAAGCGAGTCAAAGAGTTGGCGGAGGATGCGAAGGTCGCCTGCCGAAACATCCGCCGCGATGCCAACAAAGCCTTCGACACCGCCGAGAAAAACGGTGAAATGACCGAAGATGAGCGGGACAGCGGCAAAGAGGAGGTCCAGAAGCTGCTGAAAAATTACGAAAGCCAGATTGATGATCTGGCAGAAAAAAAATCGAAGGAAATCCTCGAACAATAAAACAGGCTCCCCCTTCCGAGTCGAGCCACTGGCGTCGCTACCATAACACGATGGTCGAGGTGACTTGATGCGGTCCGTCGCAGAGATCCTCAAAGAAATTCCCGCCAACTTGGAGGCCGGACTCTCGGACGACGCGGTAGCTCAGAGTCTGGTCAAATTTGGTCACAATCGTCTCACCCCCGTTCCTCGTGAGCCGATCTGGAGAAAGTTCCTCGAAAAGTTCGACGAACCAATCATCAAAATCCTTCTCGCGGCCGCCCTTCTCTCGATCGTCGTCGAAGTATTCAATCAGGAGCGATTGATTGGCGGCTTGATGTTCGGCGCCATCGTCGCCGTCTTGGCCGTCGGTTTCGCCCATCCCTCCTTGCGGCGATGGCTGCCGGCAATCACCTTCGGCTTAGCGCTGGTGGCCGTCGCTGTCAGTGTCCTCGTCGGGCATCCCGCTTACGAGGGTTTTGCCGTCATGGTGGCGGTGGTGTTGGCCACCGGAGTCGCTTTCGCCAGCGAATACAAAAGTGATCGTGAATTTGAAGTGCTCAATGCACGCAAGGAGGAGATTCAGGTCAAAGTCACGCGGAAAGGCGGCTTTACGACCATCCCCTTGGAACAAGTCGTCGTCGGTGATTTGGTCCTGTTAGAGATGGGCGACGAAGTCCCGGCGGATGGCCGGCTGCTGAAAGCCACCGACTTGATGATCAATCAGTCGTTGCTGACCGGTGAGTCGGTGCCGGTTAGAAAACGCCCCGCGTCCCTTGAGGACACTGCCGACGGACCTGACCATCCTGCCTGCCTGTACCGCGGCACTCAAGTCGTGGACGGCGTCGGATTGATGTTCGTCACCGAGGTCGGCGACGCCACGATGATCGGTCAAATCGCCCGTCGGCTGTCGGCTGAGGAGGGTGATGAGGCCGATGACGCGACCGAGGAAACCGACGAAGCCCGAATCCGCAAGAAACTCACGATCTCGAAACAACTTACCCCTCTCCAGCAGAAACTATCCGACCTGGCCGGCCTCATCAGCAAGGTCGGGTATATCGCGGCGATCGCGATTTTCCTCGCCCTCATGGGTCGTGGGTTGGTCACCGGCAGCTTGACGTCGTCGCTGGGCGGCGCCGCGAAGTATGCCCTCGATTCGGTTGTTTACATGGTCATCATCATCGTGGTGGCCGTTCCCGAAGGCCTGCCGATGAGCGTCACGGTCTCGCTGGCGTTGGCCATGCGAAAGATGACCCGGGCGAACTCCCTGGTTCGGCAGTTGGTGGCGTGCGAAACGATCGGATCGGCAACGGTGATCTGTTCGGACAAGACCGGCACCTTGACGCAGAATAAAATGCGTGTCGACCGAGCCTGGTGGGATGGTCAGCTTTTCCTGCGCGATACCGAGCAATGGGTGCGTCTGAATGCCAACGATACTTGGCCGCGTGCCCTCGAAGGACACGGACCAGCGGACTGGATCGCTCTGAATGCCGCTGTCAATTCCACCGCTCATTTGGAAGAGCGCGAAGCCGGGGCGATGGTCCCCGTGGGGAACTCGACCGAGGGTGCCTTGCTGCACTGGCTGCACGAGAACGGCATCATTTATCATCGACTT
>CAKZUU010000409.1 GCA_937922175.1 uncultured Gemmataceae bacterium | reverse complement strand
CGCATGGCCTGCTGCACGTCAATCGCCGTTCCGCTCTCCGGTTGGCGTAATCCAAGACTATCGATCACCTCTTTGAAGAGCTCGCGGTTCTCCGCTTTTTGAATGCTCTCGACGCTGGTGCCGATGATCGGGACCCCGGCGGCATGCAAAGCTCTCGCTAAATTCAGAGGCGTCTGCCCTCCGAATTGCACGATCACACCCTTCGGCTGCATCCGGTCGCAAATGTTCAAAACGTCTTCGGTCGTCAGCGGCTCGAAGAACAGATGATCACTCGTGTCGTAATCGGTGCTCACCGTCTCCGGATTCGAGTTCACCATGATCGTTTCGTATCCCGCATCGCGCAGGGCAAACGCCGCCTGGACACAGCAATAATCGAACTCGATCCCCTGCCCGATGCGGTTGGGTCCCCCGCCGAGGATCATGATCCGTTCGCGATCCGTCGATGCGCGCGTTTCATCGTCGGCTGCTCGGCTCGCCGTCGCCTCCGCATTCTCCGTGATCGCCGATTCGTAGGTGGAGTAGTAGTAAGGTGTGTACGCTTCAAATTCAGCCGCGCAGGTGTCCACAAGTTTGAATGCCGCTTCGATGCCTCGAGCCTTCCGATGACGCCTCACCTCAAAATCATGACAGTTCCAGATACTGGCTAATTGCGGATCCGAGAACCCATCTTGTTTTGCCCGTCGCAGCAACTCGTCGGGACAGGCTTCCAACGACGGAACCTCGCGGAGTTGCCGCTCCGTCCGGATGATGTCCCCAATTTGATGCAGAAACCACCGGTCGATATGAGTTCGCTGATAAATCTCGTCGATGGTGAAGCCCGAGAGCATGGCATAACGGACAAACCAGATCCGCTCGGGATTGGGGGTCGCCAGCTTGTGATTGATCTCTTCGAGGGTCGGTTGCCGATCTGTCCCCCAGCGGTCCGCGCGATCGCAGCCCAAACCGAAGCGCCCGATCTCCAGACCACGAAGCGCCTTCTGCAACGATTCCTTGAAGTTGCGCCCAATCGCCATGGTTTCGCCGACCGACTTCATTTGCGTCGTCAGTTCGGGCTTGGCTTCAGGGAATTTCTCGAAGTTGAATCGCGGTACTTTGACGACCACATAGTCGATGGTCGGCTCGAAACACGCCGGCGTCTCGCGCGTGATGTCATTCCGCAATTCGTCCAACGTGTAACCGACGGCCAATTTCGCCGCAATCTTGGCAATCGGGAATCCCGTCGCCTTTGACGCCAGAGCCGAGCTACGCGACACCCGCGGATTCATTTCAATCGCGATCATTCGGCCCGTGCGCGGATCGACGGCAAACTGAATATTCGAACCACCCGTCTCAACTCCGATCTCGCGGATGATCGCTTTGGCCGCGTCGCGCATTCGTTGATACTCTTTGTCCGACAACGTTTGGATCGGCGCGACGGTGATGGAATCGCCGGTGTGAATTCCCATCGGGTCGAGGTTCTCAATCGAGCAAACAATCACGACATTGTCCGCTCGATCTCGCATCACCTCGAGTTCAAACTCCTTCCAGCCGATCACCGACTCCTCGATCAAGACCTGACTGACGGGACTCAGGGCCAATCCGGTCTCGACTAGATGGACGAATTCGTCGCGGTTGTACGCGATTCCGCCCCCCGTTCCACCGAGAGTGAAGCTCGGCCGCAAGACGCAGGGCAGACCCACCTCCTTAACGAGAGCCAGAGCATCGGTCAGGTTGGAGGCAATGCCGCTGCGCGGCACATCGACGCCGATCCGCTGCATCGCCTCTTTGAACAGTTGCCGATCCTCCGCCTTGCGGATGACGTCAGCCCGAGCGCCAATCATCTCCACGCCGAACCGCTCCAAGACTCCCTGATGGTGAAGATCCATCGCGGTGTTCAGCCCGGTCTGGCCCCCGAGTGTCGGCAACAGGGCGTCGGGCCTTTCCTTCTCGATGATCTTGGCCACCATCTGCCATGTGATCGGCTCGATGTAGGTGCGATCAGCGGTTTCCGGGTCGGTCATGATCGTGGCGGGATTGGAGTTCACCAGCACGACCTGATAGCCCTCCTCGCGGAGTGCTTTGCACGCTTGAGTGCCAGAATAGTCGAATTCGCAAGCCTGTCCGATGACGATGGGTCCAGATCCGATGAGGAGAATTTTGTGGAGGTCAGTGCGCTTCGGCATGGCTTGGTGGTTGTTCCTCGGTGCCCCTTTCAATGGTCCGCGACCATCTTATGGGAGCATGCCCCTATTCCAAGGGGTTCTCCGATCCGTTTTCCCCCAACTGACTGCGGGCCGCTTGCTCCCGAAGCCGCTCTTTGTAATAATCCCGGCACTGCTTCAAGAAATCTCGGACGAATGGCTCGCGATAATCAGCGTAGGTCCACGGCCAGGGTTCCCATTGCCCGTCGGCAAATCGAAGGGTCACCTCCGCGAAAATCCCCTGCCCCAGGTACAAACGATGGGCTTGATCCTTCGTCGTCGCCAACATGAATTTCCCAAGGTTCAGCAATCCTGGGTCGATGTTGACGGCCCGCGGCTCGCCTCCAGAAAACTCCCCTTGGATCTGCCTTTCCAATTCGATGGCCAGGGTCTTTTGCGCCGCCAAAGAGTCTAAGGGCACGAGGTGACGGAACGCCAACAATTGCTTGACCAACCCTGAACCCATCGTCCGCTCGTAATAACGAGTGTGATGGAATGGGTAAGGGTCGGCGCCCAATCCGATGGGACCGAAGCGGCCTTCCAAATGCCGACGCGTGAGACTCAACAGATCAGCATGCCGGGTAAACACCGCGACCACCAAAAGGGCATCCGCTGTCGTCGGCGGACGTGACATACCGATTCACCTGCGCCGAACATTCGCATCGACCAACATCTTGTCAATCCATTCCCTGTCGGCGTCGTCCTGCACACAGGGGGGAGGTTTTTGGTAGTCGATCAGACTGGCGAAGCCACCTGCGTCGTAAGCTCGGTTGAAGGCAATTTGCAAATCGACCACCGTATCCGGCTCCCCCATCACCAACGGCAGCTTGAAGCGGGGTAAACGTTTGCGGATGGTACTCGAGTAAATCTCGTAGCGCTCAGGCTGCTGGCGTCGGACCACCGTGACGAGGTAGTTCCATTCCGGAAGGTTGTCGCGCGAGTAGTCCAGTAAGGGTTCGCCTTGCAGGACGAGGTCGATCTCGACCAGGTTCGCGCCCTCCCGTTGGGCATCGCGCCGCCGAGCCCAATACGCGTCTCTTCCTTCCGGACGACTCTTGTTCGTCGGAGTGGCGAAGTCGATCAAGGTGACCAACCGACCATCCGACCGCAAGCGGATCTCGACGAACTCCTCGAGGTGTTCTTCGCGCAAAACGGAGGTGAACAACGGCACCTCCATCAGGTACCGCCGCTGGCCCACCCGTGTCCGGTAGCGGTCAGGCCGGTCCGCAGTCACCAGATTGGGAATCA
>CAKZUU010000408.1 GCA_937922175.1 uncultured Gemmataceae bacterium | reverse complement strand
ACCGGGAAGGTTTTTTCGTCCGTTGGGCACTGGGGAGGCCTCACTGCCTGTGTCACTTCCCGAATCACCCTTGGTTGACGCCAATTACTTCGGCAGAAAAGTACCCAGAACTTTACGCCAATTTCCAAACCTATTTTCCTTCTCCCGCCTTCCTATCTTCTGCCATCGCCTCTATCAGCCGACGCCCCTCCCTCACCAGGTCCTCGACAGGAGACGATTCCCATCTCCTCCCCGCGAATCTTTTCTGATCGCAGTCCCGCAGCAGGTGTTCCGTCGCCGTGGCAACTTCTTTGGAGACCCTCGGATCGCGAGTCATTTCCTGGACAATTTCGGTCGTCGTTTGACAGGTCGCCGAAATCCCGAATTGCTCCTGCAAAAACCGTCGCACTGCATCGGCAACCATTTGGGCTCCGGTCTCGGCCGATGGGCATGCCGCCGCTGCTTCCAACGCCCGCAACGCGCGCTGCTCCGCCGTGGGTTCCGTTTGGCGGAGGCGGCGCCTCCGGCCCAAGCGATACACCCACCCTGTCAACAAAACCAGTCCCACGACCGAAATCGCGAGAACCCAAACGCCGCGGCCGCGGGTGCTCGATTCGTCGGGACTTGCCAGAGGCTCAAAACCACGCAGCGGCCGAGCAGCGCTCAAGTCCGCGACCGAAATGACCGTTGAAACTCGGATCGACACCGGAGCCCAGCGAAGCGTTCGTTCTTTCACCTCGGAACCGGTTCGAAGAGCAAGGGGCTGAAAACTCAGGCGAGTCTCGCCGGTCTCAAGAGGCATCAGGCGAAACGTCTGACTCCATTGCTCCCGCCCTTCGACCGTTGCCCTCACCACGGGTGGCTCGGCCAGGACACGCCAAGACGCTGAGTCGATGAATCGGTCGGTTCGATCGACTTCGACGGGCGCTGGCCCCTCGATCGTCAGTGTCAACTCGATACTTTCCGACAAGGCGATGGCCGTCGAACTGAAATGCAGTCGGCAAAGGGCCGCTCCCAATTGCTGCGTGGCATCTTCTCCCATCAACAGGGCAGCGACGAGGAATCGGATAAACGATCGGATCACCGGCGTTGGCTCCCCGCTCGACGCATTCGCTCGCGAAAATGATCAATCAAAGCAGCCACATGTCGTCCGTCGGTAGACAAATTCAAAACATGGAGTGGTTCTTCTGTCGCCCATCGCTCGTAACGCATCAGGTCTTGTTGGACCGTCGCGTCCCAACTCTCATCGGATCGGGCCGATCGCGCGTCGATCAGATGACGCACGCCGGTTTCGGCATCTTCGAGCCACCAGAGTCCGAAAGGCAAAGGCTTTGTTTCCCCCCGATCCAAAATACGGACCAGAGTCAGGTCATGCCGTCGGGCGGCGATCCGCAGCGGCTTCTCGATCCTCTCGTTTGGGTCGAGAAAGTCGCTGATCAAAAAAACGATCGCTCGCCGCTTTTGGATCTTGTTGAAAAGGTCAAGAGCCAGCGCCAGGTCTGTGCCCGAGCCGCTGGGTTCGGCAATGCTGAGATAACGCAACAATTTCAGGGCGTGAGGCAACCCCTTGGAGGCGGGGAAAACTCGTTCCATTCGATCGGTGAAGGAGATGAGGCCTGTCCGGTCGCGATTCAAAAGAGCGGACAAGCCAAGAAGGGCGGCCACCTCCACGGCCACGGCGCGCTTGGTCCACTCTCCGGTGCCGAAAGAGAGACTGCGGCTGAAATCTACCAATAACCAGAGCGTCTGTTCCCGTTCTTCGACATAGCGCTTGACGAAGGGCGTCCCCATCCGTGCTGTGACGTTCCAGTCGATCAAGCGGATGTCATCGCCGGGTTGATACTCTCGGACCTCTTCAAAGGTCAGCCCAGAACCTTTGAACACCGAATGGTAGGCCCCTGCCAGGAACTCTTGCACTTGGCGTCGCGATCGGAGGTGCAACCGATGAAGGGCACGGATCAAATGGCGGGGCAAGGTCATGATCGATTACGGTGTCGATGTTGGCACTGTCGAGGCGAAGGCGATGACCGCGGCGACCGCCCGTTGCCAATGATGACGGCGCGATTGGCGTTCGGCGTCGGACCATTGCGGATCGAAGCGTCGGCCTGGACGAAACAGCCCTCGCAACGTGGACCGGTCGCTCCAGATTCCCAGATGCAGTCCTGCGAGCCAAGCCGCACCTTGCGACGTCGCCTCCGACTGAGCGGCCGCCACCACGGGCAGGCCCAAAATATCGGCCTGACGCTGCAAAAACCAGGAATTGCGGGCCATCCCACCATCCGCACGGAGTTCGGTGATCCTGCCGGCATCGGCCTTGGCAGCCTCGAGAAGGTCGGCGACTTGAAAGGCCACTCCCTCCAATGTCGCCCGGGCTAGATCGGCGGGCGTCGTATTTCGGGTCAGACCCAAGATGGCTCCACGCGCTTCGGGGACCCAGTGGGGCGCTCCTAAGCCCACGAATCCCGGAACGAAGACGACCGGCAACAAATCATTGGAAGTCTGGGCCAACATTTCGCTCTGCCCGGAATCGGCGAACAGTCTCAACCCGTCGCGGAGCCACTGCACCGCCGCCCCTGCAACGAAGACACTGCCCTCCAATGCGTATTCTGGTGACGCCGTCGTTTGAGCGGCCAAGGTCGTGAGCAGACGGTGTCGCGATCGAACCGCGGTGGCTCCTGTGTGCAGCAAGAAAAAAGCACCGGTCCCGTAAGTGCATTTCGATTCGCCGGTCTCAAAGCCACACTGACCAAACAACGCCGCCTGCTGGTCCCCGGCGACCCCCGCAATCGGCAACCCGTCGAAGGGCTGACCCGTTGCGACGATCCGGCCAAAATCCCCAACGCTCGGAAGCACTTCCGGTAACAGTTCTCGGGGAATCTGGAAATACCGCAGCAGCTCGTCATCCCAGCGCAAAGTGTGAATATTGAACAACAGCGTGCGTGAAGCATTCGTGACGTCGGTCACATGATTCCGACCAGCCGTCAGGCGGTAGATCAGGTAACTATCGATAGTGCCGCAGGCCCAACGACCGCTCGCCGCGGCCGACTTCCCGTCGGGAAAGTTGTCGAGGAGCCACCGTAGTTTACTGGCGGAAAAATAAGGATCCAACACCAAGCCCGTCTTTTCGTGCAGCCACGCATTGTCGGCTTGCCGTTGCCGGCAAAATTCGGCGGTGCGGCGGTCCTGCCAGACAATGGCGGGCGCCAACGGTCGCCCCGTGGCACGCTCCCAGACAACGACCGTCTCCCGCTGATTCGTTATTCCGACGCCGACGACCTGTTGTCGTCCGACACGATCGATGACTTGGGACAAAAGACCAATGGTACTGTCCCAGATCTCGTCGGCATCGTGCTCGACCCAACCGGGTTGCGGATAATGCTGGGTCAATTCACGAGACGCTGAGGCCGCAACTTTCCCCTCGCTGTCGAACGCGACGACACGGGTGCTGGTGGTCCCTTGGTCGATGGCGAGAATGATGGCAGTCATGGTCGGTTCAACGATCTCACGGCGCGGCGGTGCTTCATGACTTATACTCCGGTTAGGAGAAATCGGCCTCGGGGACCACACCATGCGGAGAATCTGTCCGCAGTGCCGGATGGCATTTCCGAACAAAGCCCAATGCCCCACTTGTGGTGTGCCAACCATCGAAGTCGCCGCCCAAACGACGGTCCTACCAGGTCTGGCCCTATCCGCTCAAGAAAGGAGCGATCGTTCGCCCGGCATCTGGGAACGGCTGATTTCGGCGACGCTGGTTGCCACGGGTGTCTACTTCGGTGCCCAGCTGATGCTCGACGCCTGGGCGTGGGGGCAGGCGGGGGTTTCGGTCCACCGAACTCCCTGGGGACCGCCGGCGATGGCCGTCGCCCTGTTCTTGTCCGCGTTGTTGGGTGGGCTGTCGGTAGGTGGTGGCAATCTCCGGAGCATCGCCTCGGGCGTTCTCGTCGGCTTGGCCCTGATGATTCCCGTGACGGCATGCGATTTGGTTCGATGGGGACACTCGGCCATCCCGCAACTGGTCATCGCTTGGCTCATCGTGCCGACGATCGCGGCCTTGGGCGGGCGTCACGGACGGTTCCTCTTCCCCCACTGGACCGATGTGAATGATATACCGGTCGCGCCATCGAGGGAGCGTGCCAGGAGGCGCCAACCTCGCGAACGCTCGGAACCCGCGAAAATTGCGTGGGCCCGAATCGTCGGCGGGGCGGCTCTGGCTGTCGGTTGTACCGTTTGGGCCGGTCGCATCCGCGAATACATTCTGGGGACCAGCGGCGGATTGTTCACCGTTGACAGCCGACTGCAAATCCACTTCGTCACATGGGTCATCGCCTCGTTGGGTGTCCTCGCCGGCGGCATCTTTGCCGGCGCCTCGACTCGCGCCGGTCTCCGCCACGGCCTGCTGGTCGGCGTCCTGAGTTGCGCCTCGATTTTCGTCATCTCCCTCTTCGTCCTACGCGAGGCTCTGCCCGCCGAGCGGTTTTTCGCCACGATTGTCGGTCTCTCGGAAGAAGACGCCGATCAGCCCGCGCGTGTCGCCCTCTTCCTTCTCACGAATACCTTGCTCTTGGGCATACTTGGAGGGTTGACCGGCTCGATGCTGTTACCTCCAACGACCCGACGATCCCGACTGGATCGAGCGGCGATCTGAAACGCCCCGACTGACAACGCTCTCACCCTGGAGCACCGATGGCGAAGGTCGCTCCAATGAGACGGCTCGGCCGACAACTCGAGCCGCTCAGGGTACAATGATGCCAAGCGTCTCGAGTGCTTCAACTATGCCGCTGCCGGTGCGAACTCTTCCCGTCGTGCAGAACTGGGATTGTCACAATTGCGGGTCGTGTTGCCGCGAATACCTCGTTCACGTCACCGACGAGGAAAGGAAACGGATCGAAGAGCAGGGCTGGTCGCAGTTGCCGGAGTTTGCGGGGAAACCGCTGTTCCGCCGAGTCAAAGGGCGCTGGGCGTTAAACGATCAGGAAGGCGGTTGCATCTTCTTGGATAAGCGGGGATGGTGCCGAATTCACTCGCGTTACGGTTCCGAGGGGAAGCCACTGGCTTGCCGCGTCTACCCTTTTTTATTGGTGCCGTTCGGCAACCATTGGAAGATCGGTCTTCGCTTCGCCTGCCCCTCGGCAACGGGTGACCAAGGCCGACCGATCTCGCAGCATCTCGGCGAAGTTCAGCAATACGCGAACCTTCTTCTCCGTCAGACGCCTCAGGCCGAACACACCGATCCGCCGATACTGCGAGGTCGGCAACGACTCAGCTGGGACGAGCTACAACTCTTCCTCGATGCTCTGGACCGAATCATGTCACGACGGGAGGATCGTATCGAGCGTCGCTTACGCAAAAGTCTCGCCTTGGCGGGGTTGTGTCGGCAAGCGCGATTCGACAAGGTGAGGGGCAAACGACTGAGGGAATTCCTGGCGATCCTGGAGGGAGCCTTGGATGCGGAGGTCCCCCGACGACCGGAAGAGGTGGAAGCTCCCAGTCGAATCGGCCGGCTCCTGTTTCGTCAGTGGTTGGCGTTGTACATTCGCAAAGACACCGGGCAAAACGCCGGAATCGCTCGACGCGGACGTTGGGCACTTTTGGCGGCGGCCATCCGCTTCGTTCGTGGCAGCGGACCAGTTCCTGCCGTTCATGGTTGGCTCCCGGCTGTTCGCTTTGAGCAACTTGAAGAAATTCCTCCGCCCTGGCCAAACTCCTGCGAAGAACTACTGGAGCGCTACTACCGCACCAAATTCACTTCGATGCAGTTTGCCGGTCCCACGAACTTTCACCTGGGCCTTTGGGACGGCCTCGAGTCTCTGGCGCTCACGTTCCCGGCGTTGTCATGGCTGTCCCGAGCCTTCCCTGATCGGCCCACCCACGAAGCTGTCTCGCTGGCCCTGCGGGTGGTCGATGACAGTTTTGGCTATCATCCCCTCCTTGGCACCGCTCGACAAAAACTATCGCTCCGCATTCTTTCGTTCCGTGGAGAGATTCCTCGCTTGATTGCGTGGTACGGCCGCCACTCCGAGCCGAGAACGTGATGAATCTTCGTCAATATTTACGCAAGACGCCCACCAGCATGCCCAAAATCTTGATGTCTCGATCGGGAGTGACCACGATGGGGGGCATCTCGGAGTTGGCCGGTTCAAGGACGACCTTATCGCGGCGTCGATAAAACCGTTTCAGCGTCACCTCGCCATCAATCATGGCGACGACACGCTCACCGTTGTTCGCGGTCTCTTGC
>CAKZUU010000407.1 GCA_937922175.1 uncultured Gemmataceae bacterium | reverse complement strand
TCATGACTTCTCCCGATGCATCATCTCCGCAAATCAACCGACTTCCAGGGTTCGTTGGGGTTCGGCCGTTTTGTCTGCCGACTGCATCACAATACAAGCCTGAACCATCGCACAGTTTACCCATGGAAGAAACCCTAGTCAACTGTCAAATTAGGAAAAATCGAAAAACTGGATGCTGATCCTTGATCAGCTGTTCATCATGCCATGCAGTGCCCCTCCCAGCAAAGGCCTACCGACCCACGCATCGAGAGAATCGAGTCACCGACGAACCCCACCCGCGGACATTGCAGAGAAATCATTCCAAATAAATCGGATCGAGTGAACAGCGGAAGAGTTCCCGATAACCCGTCACCCGCTTGCTCCGACGACCCATCAGCGCTTCTGGACAGCCAATCGCTGCTTTCTGAAGAAGTCACGAACGTCGCAATGAAAAAGCGAAGTCACGAAAGAAACCGTGGGCGTCGTCCACGCAGCCAGCCGACACTGCCCATGCCCAGACCGACCAGAAGCATGGAGGCCGGTTCCGGAACAGCCGAGAAGGTGAAATCGTCGATGGCCAAGCCGTGATCTTGAAACGTTTCCTGGGGATCTCGCCAGCGGAGCCAAAGTTCTTCGCCTGGGCCCCAGCTAATCCCATGAACGGTCACCGACTTGTTAACGAAATGGACATTTCCATCGATGGCGAAAAGATTCGAGTTGCTCGTGCTCACGAGGTTCCCGGAGGCAACGCCCGTGTAGCCGGTGTCGTCGATACCGGCAGCATTGAGTTTGTACTCAAAGAAGGTCGTTCGGGAAGAACCGGCAACCCCATCACGCCACTGTTCCTGGCGGAAGGTGGCAGTGAACGACGTCAGCGTTAAGGTGGGGTGGGAGTTCACTAATCGAACGCCCCAAAAAATGTTGCTGCTCAGACCTAGTCCACTGGAACCTAAAGCGCGATCAGAGGAACCATTGGCGCCATAACTGTACAGGTAGCCGAAGGACAGGCTACCGTTGTCGGCGCGGAATTTACCAGCGTCGGGTCCCAGTCGCTTCTCGTACCATCCCGGGAGAGTGACGTTGTCTGTCCAGGTGTAGTCGATCCCGGTCACCAAGGGCAACGTGTCGAAATTTTGCGTGTATGTCGTGCCGGCCAGGTAGGCAATCTGCCCGAAGGCAGTCGATGTCGAGGTAAAGATGAGGACGATCAAGAGAATCGCGCGAAACCACATGATGCACCTCCAACCATAAATGACCCCGAATGAAACTCAACATTGATCGGCCCTGGGCGACCGAAGGCGCCACCTCCGGGATCTCGGGAGATGGAGCAGAGGCCGAATCTCAAATTACCCGGTGCGATCCGTCAGCACAAGTGATAAAATAGAAAAAACAGAGAAAATCAGCAATTTCTATTTCCCACTCGTCTTCAAGAGCACTCCTCAACCAGGGCGTTTGGGTTTACTCTCTTGCTGCCGCCGGCGTTTTTCTTCCGCCAGCTTGCGGTGTTGTTCCGCCAGGTTGAGATCACCGAGCTTGGAATAGACCAAGGTCAATCGTTCATGAACCAATGGCTCATTGGGGAAAGCTGGGAGCGACGCCTCGAGATCGGGCAGGGCCTCTTTGTAGCGTTCCATCTTCGCGAGGACGTGCCCGCGGGTGCCGCGAAAACGAGCGTCATTGGGGTTCACAGCAAGTGCGGATTCGACCAATTTCAAGGCACGGGGTAAGTCGGGCTTGGGGCCTTCCGTCAAAACCCAAGCCAGGTTATTGGCAATCATCGGATAAGTTGGGTTCGCCTTGTGCGCGATCTCCAGGTGGACGAGTGCCTCTTCCTTGCGATCGTGCTTCCAGGCATTGGTACCGAGGATGAAATGACACAGGCCGACGTTTCGCCCGAGAACGAGCATGGCTCGAACGACGGTCATGGCATCGTCGGCTTTGGGATCCTCCTCATCGATGACCCGCCACAGGAAGAGCAGCAGTCGGGCGTCGGAGGCGTCATGTTGCAGGGCCGAGTCGAGGATGGCGAAGCGTTCATCGTTTCCAGAAGGCTTGGTCCGCTGGAGCCATTCCAACCAGCCGTAAAAGGCATCGGACAGGCTTCGACGAAGCCGCAGCGATCCGGGGGACGACTCCAGCCCGGTGCGGAGCGTTCGGACGGCGGCGGGATAGTCGTCGAGAAACATATAACCGGCAGCTTGGAGGACGCGGGCCTCCTCGGACAACGGATCGTTTCGCAGTCGGTTCGAGGCCGCGGCGACGATGGAATTGACGACGCTCCGAGCGGAATTTTCGTCGCCTTCTCGACGGTAGATTTGTGCGAGCAGAAATTTCGTGGAGAGGAAGCGGTCAGAGCGGAGGTTGAGCAGATGTTCTTTGGCGGCTGCTGGCCGATTTTCGGCGAGGTTGTACTCGGCGAGGATGGCATGAGCCTCTTCGCGTTCGCTTTCGGGCAGTGTTAAGGCGCGCCGAAGGTGGGTCACCGCCAATTGCCGAATCCGCGGGTCGCTGCCCGCTTCAGAGATCAATTTTTTGGCAACCCAGAGGTGAGCTTGCGGCAGACCAACTTTGTCGACAGGGGCCAGCACATTCATCAATCGGGCGGCTCGCTGCGTCTTTCCCTGGCGTTCCGCGACTCGCGCTAAGCCGAAGACGACCGACGGATCACCGCCCCGAAGTTGCTCCGCCCGACTGAAGCACAGATGGGCCCGAGACAAATCACCCTCGGCGAGTGCTGAATTCCCCTCCGCCAAATAACGAGCTGCCAACGGTTGCCCCCGATGCCACGCGAGAGCCACACCGCTGGCCCCCACACCGACGGCGGCCAGGAGAGCGGGCAACCCGAGCATCAAGCGACGGAGCCGCTCATTCCATCGAAAGAACGTCAGAATGCGACCAAGCCAAGACATGGTAACTTTCAGCGATGGAGAGACTTCGGAAGAACCAAAACCCGCGTGCCTTTAAAACCGCTCGACTTGATCTTCGTCCAGCACGACCTCCAACTGAACGCCGATAAAGGTAATCCCTAAAGTCAGACGCCGCTGGTCCGGATGAAGTTTCCGAATAATCGCCGATTGACCCGCGAACATTCCCCCCTTCACTCGCACGAGGTCGCCGGGTCGGCCCACGAGTCGCTCTTGGACCAGGCGGTTGTCACTCAAGAATTCGGCGATCTCAAGTAGTTCCTGACGGAGAACCGCGTAATCCGGCGGGACAAGCAATTGAGCGATTCGTCGGCGAATCCCCGGTGGGATTTGGCGATTGTCCCGAAAGTCTTGCTCCGAGCAGAAAACGTAGCCGGAGAATAACGGGATTTCCGTCTCATGTCGCTTACTTTTGTACCGCACGACCCGGGTCATCACGGGGAGAAACGTCGGCACCCCAAGTTCGCGGAGCGCTTCGGCGATTTGTTTTTCCCAACGAGCCGACATCCGTAACGCCGCCCAACGCTCCACCGTCAGTAACGACGCCCAATCGCCCGATATTTGTAGCTTTGGTGACACCTCATCCATGCGGCACCTGCTCTCCATTGATCGTACCCGCGTGAACCGGTCCGGGATTATCTTACAAATCACGGCTCGTTCAGGAGAATTTCTCGCTCGACGACTCGCAGCAGGTTGGCCACCGCCGTGTCATTCGGGAATCGCGCTTGCCATTCGCGGAGAACCTCTCGAGCTTCGGTGTAGCGGTGGTTGCGTCGAAGCAGACTGACGAGGGCATGGTAGGGCGACCGCCAAGCCGGTTCGCCTTGAATCGCTTGGCGGTAGGAGGCGGCCGCGTCATCGATCTGTCCGAGTTCCGATTGAATCGCGGCCCAATCGTACCAATTCTGAGCGGTTAAGTCGGACTTGGCCGCAAAGATTCGCGACGCCTGTTCGAGATACGGTCGGCGTCCATCATGGTCCGCCGGATCGGGATGCAGAATCGTGGCCGCTTCACGCCA
>CAKZUU010000406.1 GCA_937922175.1 uncultured Gemmataceae bacterium | reverse complement strand
TGGTGGATGGCGACAACCTGATCGTCATTGTCGGCGGGGAGAACGCGACGGCCGTCGCTTTTGACCGACGCACGGGGAAGGAGCGGTGGAAAGCGTTGAATGCGCGTCACCCTGGATATTCGGCCCCGGTCATCATCGAGGCGGCCGGCAGGCGCCAACTCATCATTTGGGATGGTTACAACCTCAACAGCCTCGACCCGGAAAACGGTTCGCTGTACTGGTCGGTCGATGCCGCGCCGTTGACAGAGATGTCGATCATGGTGCCTCAGCACTCGGGCAATTATCTCTTCGCTGCCGGTCGCGGGCCTCGAGGCGGGATGTTTGAACTGTCGGCGGATGAACCCAAGGTCAAAGTCCTCTGGGAGGCCAAGGGAAACATCGGCATCGATCCCATCAATGCGACGCCCTTGATCGACGGGGAGACGATGTACGGCGTGAGGCAGAACGGGCAGCTGACGGCCCTGGAAGTCGCCACTGGCAAGCGTCTTTGGCAGACGGCTGCCCCGGTCACGGGGGGGGCGATCGCCGGATCGGGGACGGCCTTCCTCGTCAAGAATGGTGATCGGTACTTCATTTTCAACGAGAAAGGAGAACTGCTGATCGCCCAGTTGACGGCTCAGCAGTACAAGGAGATCGACAAAGCCACGGTCATCGAGCCGACGAACACCGCGTTCGGTCGCAACGTGGTTTGGACACACCCTGCTTTCGCTTTGAAGCGAGTCTTTGTTCGGAACGACCGAGAGATCATTTGCTATTCGCTGGCGGCGGAGGGGGAATGAGTTTGGCCAAGCGAGGGGCGGCCCCCGTGCCGTCGTCTCCGGAGCGATCACAGCATGAAAGCGTTCGAGATTCAACCCGGCTTCGGATTTGACCAATTGAAACTCGTCGAGCGAGCCGAGCCGACAACGGAGCGACCGTTGGCCGCTGGCCAAGTCCTGGTCGAGTGCCGAGCGTGGTCGCTGAATTATCGTGATTTGCTGGTCGTGACCGGTGCATACAACCCGCGGTTGAGGCTCCCATTGGTTCCCCTATCCGATGGGGCGGGCGAGGTGAGAGCGGTGGGACCGGGTGTGACTCGATTCCGACCGGGAGATCGAGTCGCCACTTGCTTCATGCAACGCTGGGTGGAAGGCCCATTGACGGCTGACAAAGCGCGATCGGATTTGGGCGGGAACCTTCCTGGGGTTCTGGCCGAATTCGTCGTCTTGCAGGAAGACGGCCTCGTCCCCATCCCTGATCACCTCTCGTTCGAGGAGGGGGCCACGTTGCCCTGTGCGGCCCTGACGGCGTGGAACGCCCTGGTCGTGTCAGGTCGATTGCAAGCCGGTGAAACCGTCTTGTTGCAAGGCACGGGAGGCGTATCGCTGTTCGCTCTGCAATTTGCGAAACTACATGGCGCCCGCGTGCTCATTACCTCGAGGAGTGATGAGAAACTGGCTCGGACCAAAGAATGGGGCGCCGACGACACTATCAATTACCAAACGGTGCCCGAGTGGGGGAAGCAGGCCTGGGAGCGGACCGGCGGCGTCGATCATGTCGTGGAAGTGGGGGGCGGAGGTACCTTGCCCGAGTCACTTCGAGCGGTCCGGCACGGCGGACACATTGCCTTGATCGGCATCCTGAGCGGGACCGCCCCGGCGAATCCTCTGCCCATCCTAATGAAAGGCATTCGCGTCCAAGGGATTTATGTCGGCAGTCGCGAGATGTTCGAGGCGATGAATCGGGCCATCACCCTGCACCACCTCAGACCGGTCATTGATCGGGTTTTTCCCTTCGATCAAGCGGTGGATGCTCTGAAGTATCTCCAGTCGGGGGCACATTTCGGGAAGGTCGTGATTCGCCGCTGACGAGTCGTGTGGCGACGATTTCCCTGTCTCTCCAAATTTCCCCGGTTGGGTCCTTTCTCTGACCTTGCGAGTCGGCTTCGATTCGCGACCTGCCTGGGGGCAATTCATGGACGGTTCCGACCGGTCCTGCCGATATTTCCAACGTTACCGTCTTCAAGCCGTCGCGACCCACGGCGGCGGACCAACGCGGCAGACTCAAATCGTGAGGCGGCTGAGGCCGGAGGAAGTATGGACATCGCGTTCTCGCGTCGGGCGTTGTTGCAAGCGACCAGCGCCTCGGTGGCGATGCTCCCGGCAGCGGGGTCGGCGTTGGCCCGCCCCGGGTTGTGGCGTCGGCAGTCGGCGGAAGGCTGGGTTCGCGGGAGGTTGTCCGGAGCGGAAGCGGTCGTCGAGACCCTCAAGGCCGAGGGATGCGATCTGGTGTTTGGCATTCCCGGAGCGCAGGAAAACGAGTTGTGGGACGCGATGAAATCTCGGGGGCTCGCCTATTTGTTGGCCGCTCATGAAATGTCAGCCGCCTGCATGGCTGACGGCTACGCCCGAGCGACGGGCAAGCCTGGCGTGCTGACGGTGGTGCCTGGCCCGGGTGTCACCAACGCCCTGACCGGTTTGGGAGAGGCCCTTCTGGACTCGATCCCGGTGGTGGCCATCGTCGGCGACATTGCTCGCGGCGAAAAGTTTCGCCCCTTTCAGGTGCATGCGTTGAATCAGCGGGCAATGCTCGAAACCGTGTGCAAGTGTGTTTTTGAAGTCAAACACGTCAGCGGGATTCCGACGGCGATTCGGCAAGCGTTTGCCCATGCGGTGGAGGGGGAGCCAGGACCGACAGCGGTAGTCATCCCGTACAACTTGCTGATCGAGATGTATCATTTCGACGCTCCCCCGTTGGCACCTGCGGCGGCGCCTTTCGATGAAGCCGCCTTTCAGCGGGCAGTAGCGCTTTTGGCCCGGAAAAACCTCCGCGTGGGAATTTACGCCGGTCTGGGGTGCATGGATTATTCTGCCGATCTGTCCCGCTTGGCCGAGGCGCTCCAGGCTCCGGTTGCCACCAGTGTCTCCGGAAAGGGGGCGATTTCGGAATATCATCCGCTCGCGGTCGGATGGGGTTACGGACCGCAAGGAAGCGTGGTGGCGGAGGCGATTTTCCAAGACGTCGACCTTCTCTTGGCGATCGGTGTCAAGTTCAGCGAGGTGTCCACGGGATATTATGCAAATCCTCGGCCGAAGTACGTGATCCATGTGGATGCCCATTCCTGCAATCTTGGTCGGGTGCTGAAGGCAGATGTGGCGGTGCACGCGGACGCAGGAATTTTTTTATCGCGTCTCTTGGAATGTGAGGCCCTCCGTCGGGAACCCCAGCCGCGACTGATGCAACGGATTCGACAGCATCGGGCAGCGGAAGCGCAAACCTGGGCCGCCCTGACGGGGAGCGGCTGCGGAATACATCCGGTGCAACTGATCCGGACCTTGCGCTCCTGCATGCCGGATGACGGTCTGTTGTTCGTCGATGTGACGGTGTCGGAGCATTTGGCCGCCGAAGCCTTTCGAGTTTGTCAACCGCGGACGTATTTCAATCCGACGGACAATCAAGCGATGGGGTGGTCGATTCCGGCGGCGTTGGGTGCGCAGCGGGCCCATCCGGGCCGATGCGTCGCCACGATGACGGGAGACGG
>CAKZUU010000405.1 GCA_937922175.1 uncultured Gemmataceae bacterium | reverse complement strand
GAGCAGCAGCCCATCGTGGAGCGGCTGGTTCGCTTGATCGGTGAGGGAAACGTCCAGGAGAATCCCCGATGATCCGTTTGACCCCCTTCCTTAACTTAAGAAAGGAGTGAATCCGATGCAACGCTGGGTTTTGGCGACCCTCTCGCTGGCCGTGCCGCTCTTGGGCGTTTGGGCCGACGAGAAGAAAATTGAATCGTCGAAGATGCCAGACATCGTCTCGAATGAGCTTCAATATCTCCGGAAATCAGTTCACGAGTGGAGGCAACGATCGGAGAACCTTCTCGAACAGTTCCGGCGTGAGAAGGACCTGCTCAAAAAGGAACTTGAAGAACGCCTCGGAACGGAGCAGCGGAGATTTGAAGATGCGCGTCGAGAACAAAACGAACAATTCCATCGGCTGATGGAGTTGCACCATCGGACGTGGCAAGAAGCGAGTGAGCGTTGGCAGCAGATGCTCCAGCAGCATTTATCTCGCTTCGTTGCTCCGCATATGCCACCGGCAGATGGGCCGAACAGAACCGCGCTTGCACCACAGGCCTTGAACGCGCAGCCGCCTGTTGCCGGCTCAAGCGACCGCCCCCCCCGAGCGGCCTCCGCCGCAGAGGCCAAGGTTCCCATTCTCAGTGCCCCTCCCTCGGACGATGGCTCGACGATCACCTTAATCCGCAAGACCTACAGCCTCCGCGAGGATCAGGCCAAAGCACTGGCCGACTTTTTGAAAGCCTTTGTGCAAACCAAGGTCTTGGAAACATCTCTCGAAGGAGGCAAACTCACGATCACCACGACGCCCGAGGTTCAGGAAGTCATCACCCAGGTGGTGGGGTTGATGACGGGAAAGTCAGTGAAACGTTTAGGGGTCGTCGGGGTCCTGCGACCGATTGAGGTCGACGTGGAGGCGGCGTCTGGAAGCCGTCGTGCCGCCATCAAGATGATACCGGGATCCCCTCCGGAGCAGGAGAACAAAGAGCCGGCGCAGCCGAAGACTCCGAAAAAGGAAAAGGACCAGGAGAAATCCGAGAAGCGGAAAAAAGATAAAGTCGTAGAAGACGATCAACCAACGTCCAAGTTGAAGAACGATGATAATGATCGAAAGGAGAAAAAGGAGGAACAACCAAAGAAGGGGAAGACCAAGGATAAGGACGACGACGACTGAGACGATTGTCTGATCAGACGATGGACGGCCCGGGGGTCGCTCGTGGGACCTCCGGGCCGTCGTCTGTCGACGATCTTGGGCCGTCAGGGTGCGGGAGTCTCTCGGCCGTAATACGGTGCCAGTCGATTCGACAAATACCCGATGTTATTCAAGCGTCGCAGCTCGTTCGCTGCCGGACTCCACCAACTCGGGCTGGGCACATCAACCTCTGTCAGAGCATCGACGTGTCCATCGGCGAACGCCACCATCGCGATTTTGCCGGCATGGCGGAAATGCGTGGTTGGCTGAGCGGCCCCGGCTTTCGTGTTCACAGGAGCGGCGATCGAGTACGACTCTTGCAGCTTCGGAGGGCTGCTCCACGCTGCGACCAAAGCCGAGTCGGAAAACATGTAAGTTTGGGACGAGCCGATCCCATTAACAATTTCAATTAGTCGCCGTTTGATCGGGTACGGTCGCGTCCAATCAGGCGGGACCCAATAAGTCGTTCCCAACTCCCGGTTGTAACCGTAACCGCCGGACAAGCCGAGAAATTGCTTTTCCAGTTCATCATCGGGCAGACTGGGACATTTAATGATCGCCGTATTGTTCTCGTAGAACGGCGTCAGGTGCCCCTTGGTGGGGTCGATTTGCGGAGGCCAGGTCGGTTGCGCTTCGCCGAACCAATACGTGGTCACGTAGGGCCAAATCGAAGGGTTGGGCGTGGTGAACGACTGTGGGAGATGGCCTCGGGTATCATGAAAATTGTGGGCCGCCAAGGCCAATTGCTTCAAGTTGTTTCCGCACTTCAGACGGGCGGCCGCTTCTCGCACTTTCTGGACGGCGGGCAATAACAGCCCGATCAGGATCGCAATAATCGCGATCACGACCAATAATTCGATCAGGGTAAACGCACGACGGTTGGCGCGTAGCGCCTTCATGAGAGGACTCCTTCTGCCGGATCGGGCAGGCTAGAGTGAGAAACCTAACTCGACAGGCAGGTCTTCTGGCTCTCGGCTCATCGCGAACCCGGAACGGCCTTCCCACTTCTCGCAGTGGCCGATTTGAGTTCCGGGGTCTGGCCGATCACAGCGGCGTCCCCGCGACGGATTTGCACCGTCTTCCCTCTTCGTCCCGCCGCCCTTGCTGGCGCACGGGAACCTGTCGAACTAGTTGCTTGACTTAGTCGCCCATTCGTCCGAAGTCAAGTGTCTGTGCCGCCTCTCGGCCTCATGCCTCGTCTCGCCTCCCTTTGTCACCCCTACCATGTCATCATGATCTTCTTCGACTACGAATTGCCGGCGGAGTTGATTGCCCAGTATCCGCTCCGACAACGGGATGAGTCCCGGCTCATGCTGGTCGATCGTGAGCGTGGCACGATCCAACACTATGTCTTTCGCGATTTGCCCTCGCTTTTACAGCCGAATGACCTCCTCATCTTGAACAACACGCAAGTTCTGCCGGCACGACTGTATGGCCGCCGACGAGCGACGGGTGGTAAGTGGGAGGGATTGTTTCTCGGAGAGCAAGAAGGGATATGGGAATTCGCCTGTCAAACGCGAGGGACCCTGCATGCCGGCGAGGTCATCGACGTGGAACCTGCGGGGCTCCATTTGACACTGCAGGAGAAGACCAGCAGCGGCCATTGGCGCGCCGTTCCGAGTCCTGGGGGGCCGACGTGGGAGTTGCTCAAAAAGCACGGTCGCATGCCGCTGCCGCCCTACATTCGCAGGGGGAGAGCCGAGCCCACCGACACGCAGCGTTATCAGACAATTTATGCGAGTCAGCCGGGGGCGATTGCGGCACCGACGGCCGGGTTGCATTTCACCGACGAGGTGTTTACCGCACTGAAGACGCGGGGCATCGAGTGGAGCTCGTTGACGCTGCACGTGGGAGCGGGTACGTTCGAGCCGATTCGAGCGTCGGATTTTCGCCAGCATCTCATGCACGCGGAATATGGAGAATTTCCGGAATCGACCGTGGAGGCGATACACCGCTGCCGCCATCGGGGCGGCCGGGTGGTCGCCGTGGGCACAACCAGCGTGCGAGTGTTGGAGACGGTGGCGGCGCGAGGCCCCCTGGAGGCGTGGCGGGGAGAAACGAACGTCTACATCTATCCGCCTTACGAATTTCGCCTCGTCGACGCGATGATCACCAACTTTCATCTGCCTCGGAGCACGCTCTTGCTGCTGGTAGGGGCATTTGCGGGGGGCGAGTTGTTGCGCGCCGCTTATGAGGCGGCTGTGGCCGACAAATATCGCTTCTACAGTTACGGGGACGCCATGCTGATCGTGTGACAAAAAGACCAGCGGACCGGCCGGCGATGCCGCCCCCGATTCGCTGGACAGCGATGCCAATTCGACCTAGGCTTTCATGCCCGTGGATTCGTATCGATTGGTGAAGTCACCGATCCGAACTGGCCTTTCTCCTCGAGTCGCCTGAATGTCGTGAGCCGACCATGAATTGGCTGCGCGAACCGGATGCGGAACCGATTCCCGGTTATCGTCTGGTCTGCCCCTTGGGAACGGGCGGATTCGGTGAAGTCTGGAAATGCATTGCGCCGGGCAACATCCACAAAGCGATCAAGTTCGTGTACGGCAATTTGAATTCGCTGGACGGCGATGGCTTCCGCGCCGAGCAAGAATTCAAAGCCGTGCAGAAAATGAAGGAGATTCGGCATCCATTTATTCTGTCGATGGAGCGCATGGACATCGTGGAGGGTGATCTGGCCATCGTCATGGAATTGGCCGACAGCAGCCTCCACGAATTGTTACAACAGTACCAAGCCCAAGGTCTCCCCGGGATTCCCCGCCAAAAACTCCTTCGCTACCTCCGCGACGCCGCCGATGGACTCGATTACTTAAACGATTGCGGCTTACAACATCTCGATGTCAAACCGCGGAATCTTTTTTTAGTCGGCGATCGCGTGAAAGTTGCCGACTTCGGCCTCGTCAAGAATCTCGATCGGCAGAGTTCGTCGGGCATACTCGCCGGTGTAACTCCCATCTACGCCGCCCCGGAGACGTTCTCGGGAAAGTTTTCTCGCCATTCCGATCAATACAGCCTGGCCATAGTGTATGTCGAGCTACTCACGGGGAAGCGACCGTTCAACGGCAAAAGCATTCGTTCGTTGGCCTTTCAACATATTTCCGAACCGCCCGATTTGTCGGAAGTCCCCCCCACTGACCGACCGATCCTGTCGCGTGCGTTGGCCAAGGACCCGGAGGCACGCTTCCCGAGTTGCCAGGCGATGATATCGGCGTTGATGCAAGCCAGCCCGATCAGCAACGAAGAAGAAGCTCCGCGCTCCGCTCGGCGAATCGACGAGAGACCGAAACAAGCCGGGAAAGCGGCGATGGCATCCGCCGAACCCCACCGCAACGGTGCCGTGCCCAGTGGTCTGGAATGCACCGTCGTCAATGCCGAGACAGCGATCCTCAGGCCGACGTTGATCATCGCGGTCGGAGAGTTCGGCCGCAAAGCACTCCTTGATCTCCGCTTTCGCTTGTTGGACCGCCTGGGGGATCTGTCGCAGGTTCCCATCTTCCGCTTTCTGTACATTGATTCTGACCCCGAGGCCTTGCACCAGGCCCAGCAAGGATCTCCCGAGGTGGCGCTATCGTCGGCCCAAGTCTTTCCGTTGCCGCTGCAACCCGTGACCAACTACCGCCGACGCACCTTGGAACATCTCTCCGATTGGCTTCCCCGCGAAAAGTTGAATGCCTTGCCACGCTCCCTCCAACCGCATGGCTCACGTGCCCTGGGTCGTTTGGCGTTCCACGACAACTATCTCCGATTGATGACGCGGTTGCGGCGGGAGTTGCAGATCGCCACCCACCCCGAGTCGCTCGCGCAGTCCGTCTCTCAGACAGGGCTGTTGCTGCGGGACAATCACCCGCGAACCGTGATCATCGCCTCGTCGTGCGGCGGGTCTTCCGGCATGCTGGTGGATCTCGCCTACTCATTGAATCGCTTGTGCCAACAGCTGCATCTGAAGTCGGAAAAGCCAAATCTGTACCTGTTCTGCGGTGCCCCGAACGATCCCGCCACCCCGACAGACGAATTGGCAAACTTGTACGCCACTCTCACCGAATTGCACCATTATCACGCTGGCGAAACGGGATTTTCCGCGCAGTACGGCCCGGATTGCAAAGCGGTCGTCGATGCTTCGACGCCCATCCAGTCGGCGTACCTCCTGGTGATGGATAATCGCACCCCCGAAGCGGAGAGAGATTGCATCGCCCATCTGGCGAATTTCCTGAATCATGAATGGACGACAACACTGGGGCAACTCCTCGAACTTCGCCGAGCCAACCTCCCCAGCGGAGTGACGCCCTTTCGGAGTTTGGGAACGCACAGCGTCTGGTATCCACGGGGACTATTGCTGCGAGCCGCGGCCCGAGACGTCGGCCACGACCTGATCCGCGAATGGCAAACGCCCGAGTGGAACGGAACGGACGACGAACTGGAAGAGTTCTGCAACGAATTGCTGCAAGACCCGGGATTACAATGGGACTCGCTCTCGAAGCAAATCGAAGAAGCGGCGACGACGGCCGAAGGTTCGCCCCCCGAGATCCTTGCACGATTGTTGAGCGAGTTGGCCGAAGAGAGCACCCGCTCGGACTTATCCCAGAATCCAGGAACCTGGGCCGTCCACGCGGTTGGTCAAGTGGAAGAGTGGGTCGGATGTCGTGCCACGACGAGTGATGAGTCGATTCTGCGTCGAAGTCGATTTAGCGTGGCGTACAGCAAAGCCGCCAAAGCGGTTGCGGACACCTGGACGCGGCGCTTGTTCAAGCGAATTCGCGCTTTGGCCGACTCGCCGGGTCGACGGACGGCTGCCGTCGAGCAAGGCATCCAACGAATGATGGCATTCTGCGAGCAGGCGGCCGCCGCCCAAGCCGACGTTGTCCACTCGCAGCAAGCGATGATTCATTCCGCTCGCGAACAGCTGCGCCGTGCCTTGGATCAATGTCGCGGCGGGGGAAGCACGATCGGTCGGTTTCTTGCCGGCAACAGCCTCCGCCAAATTCGCGCATTACTGGAACAGCTTCGGATCTTCGCCTTCGCCCGACTTGCCGAAGACACCCTCGATTCGGGGCGGCAATTTTTCGAACATTTGTATAGTGGTCTCAACGAAAAGCTAGCCGATCTCGAGTTCGTCCGGCAGCGCTTACGTCACCTTCAAGAAGAAATCGCCGACGCTGCCAACGCCGTGCTCGAACCGGGAGGTCCCACCCAGGGCAATTCATCTTGCAGCGCGGTCTTGCCTCGGTCGAAGACGACCCGCGTCGTCCTTCCCGACGGGGTCCAAGACCTGGACGAAGCCGCCCATCGCTTCGTCGATCTCATTACCCCGGAAATCTATCGCCGGCTCGACGAAGCGATCCAGGCCCTGGTATTGGAGCCGCGCGGAGGCCTCATTTCGATCTGTCAAAGAAACAGCGATCTTCGCGACGTGTTATCCGGACCGCTGCTCGAGCAAGTGGCGGCATTTCTCGGCGAATATCTCCCAACTGCGGATGTCGTCCAAGCGGAATTGACGGCGGCGGCACGCTTACGACAGTCGCTCGAAGAGCAAGTGCGCAAGTTCGATCATCGGGCCGCCCCGTTGCTGACAGCGCCCCGAGGACGTGATCAAGTCACCTACTTATTGCTCCCCGAGGGTCCCGCCTCTGGCGAGATGATGGTTGCCGCTCAACGCGCCTTAACGCAAGTCGAGATTGTCCCTGGTGCCGGCCCTACGGACATGACTTTCTGCCGCGAACAAGGCTACCTGTTGCCCGAAGAGATCGCCGCGTTGCTCGAGCCGTGCCGTGCCGCGTATGACGAACTGACCGCCTCTCCCGCCACCTCGCCGCACTCCCGCTTCGATGTTCCCGAGTGGCTTCCCTTGCAGTGAGGCAACGAGAACTTTTTCTTCAGCCCATCCCTCTCGCCCCGCCCCCTCCCCGCGACCGGGAAATTCCTCCTGGCAGGTCGTTTGGGTATAGTATGGATGATGACGGAGCCGACGGACCATCGTCCCATCAATCTATCGAAGTTTTTCCGGAGGCCCGTAATTCGGAGCCTGATCGGTCATGGGATTTCTCGACCGCGAATACTACCGAGACGAAGAGCGCGGCCCGTGGGCTACATGGTTCCACGAGGGACTGGTTACCAAACTGTTATTTGCCGTGCACAGCCTGGTCCTGCTGATTCAGATCAGTTCGCAGACTCAGCCGGGACTCGCCATCTCCGGACCGGTCGCCCAAAAACTGGCGCTTCATGCCGATCACGTGGGGCACGGACAGGTGTGGCGATTGCTCACTTTCGTTTTCATTCAGCCGGCCGCTCCGAACCTCTTCCCGATTTTGTGGAATTTCACCTTGCTTTGGGTCGCCGGACATGAGCTTGAAC
>CAKZUU010000404.1 GCA_937922175.1 uncultured Gemmataceae bacterium | reverse complement strand
TGCATCACCAAGCCGAATACAGCCATCTTGATACCGTCGGGATCGGACCACAGGGCAGCGACGTAGTCGGGCTTCATTTGCAGCATCAGTGCGAACAGGCCGAAAGGCATCGCGATCAGCACAATGCCCGACAGGCGACCTTCGGCGGTCAGCGCTTTGACGTGACCGAGAATCTTGAAGCGTTCGCGGATGACGTAGCCGATCTTGTCGAGAATTTCTGCCAGGTCGCCACCGGTTTGTCGTTGGATGCAGACCGCCGTGACGAAGAAGCGCAAATCGAGGTTGGGCACACGGTCGCACATGTTTTTCAACGCATCTTCGAGCGTGACACCGAGATTCTGCTCCTCGTAGACTCGCCCGAATTCGGTGGCGATGGGCGGAGGCATCTCTTCGCTGACGACATGGAGACCGGCGGCCAGCGAGTGACCAGCCCGCAAGGCTCGGGCCACCAGTTCCATCGCATCGGGGAGTTGCGAGGCGAAGGTTTTCAGTCGTGACTTGCGCTTCCAATACAGCCAGAGCCAGGGAATGATGGCAAAGATCACAGCCCCGACTGGTGCCACGTAGATCGAGCCAGCGACCAAAGAGGAAAGGGCGGCCCCCCCAAGCCCTAAGCCCATCGAGATCCCAAACAGGGCACTTGGTTTGATGTTCACGTCGGCCTGCTCGAACATCTTGGAAACGTTCAGGAACTTGGGGGTCAACGAGTCGAGCAGGTTTTTCTTATCGCTGTCGGCAAGTGCCTGGCGGAGCAGGATGTCGGTCGAGGATTCTCGGCTACGCGGCCCGCGCCCCACCAATTGATCCAAGCGCTCCGCCGCTCTCGTTTGATCGTTGTCGCGCAGGACGAAGGCGACCAGACCGATGGCCCCAGCGACGATGACGAAGCCCAAAATGGCCAGAACCAGAGGATCCATACTTCACCTGAATGAGATTGGGCCGAGCAACCCCTCCTGGGCTTTCACCGACCCGTTCGTGTCAATAATCCCTCATGAGAACTCGTTCTTGGAACATGTTCGATGGTAATTTCACGCCCTTGGCTTCGAGCCGATTGATAAAACTGGGTCGAACGCCCGTCGCCTCAAATTGGCCATAGGCCCGGCCATTCTGATCAATTCCCAACTGCCGATAGCGGAATATCTCCTGCATGATGATGACATCTTGCTCCATGTTCATCACTTCGGTGATGGACGTGATGCGTCGAGGACCACCCTGCAATCGGTTGGCCTGAATGATGAGGTCCACGGCCGAGGCGATTTGCGTCCGCATGGCTTTGACGGGAAGTTCAAACCCTGCCATCATGATCATCGTTTCGAGTCGGGCCAGGGCATCGCGCACTGAGTTGGCATGAAGCGTCGTCATCGAGCCCGCGTGACCGGTGTTCATCGCTTGAAGCATGTCGAGGGTTTCAGCGCCACGGCACTCGCCGATGATGATTCGCTCGGGCCTCATTCGCAGAGCGTTCCGTACCAGGTCGCGAGTGGTTACGGCACCTTTGCCTTCGATGTTGGGTGGGCGCGTTTCGAGCCGCACCACATGCTCTTGTTGCAACTGGAGCTCGGCAGCGTCTTCGATCGTGATGACGCGCTCATCATTGGGAATGAAACTGGAGAGAGTGTTCAACAGCGTTGTCTTACCGCAACCCGTTCCACCGGAGATGATGATGTTCAGGCGGGCCTTGATGCAGGCTTCCATCAGCATGGCCATTTCGGGGGTGAAGGCCTTGTAGTTGAGCAGGTCTTCCAATTTCAAGGGATTCGAGCCGAAGCGACGAATCGACAGAGAAGCACCGTCCAGAGCGATGGGTGGGATGACGGCGTTGACCCGAGAGCCATCGGGCAACCGGGCGTCCACCATCGGGCTGGTTTCATCGACACGCCGGCCGACTTTCGACACGATGCGGTCGATAATCTGCATCAGATGATCGTTATCGCGGAAAGTCACGTCGCTTTTTTCGAGTTTCCCGCGTCGCTCGACATAGATGCATTTGGGTCCGTTGACGAGGATGTCGGAGATCGTTGGGTCTTTCAAAAGCGCCTCCAGCGGACCGAAGCCAAGCGTCTCATCGAGGACTTCATCGATGAGTCGCTCCCGCTCCATACGGTTCAGCAGGGGATTCTCCGTGTCGCAGAGATGTTCCACGACGCGGCGGATATCACGACGCAAGGCGTCGCTGGCGAGATCCTTGACGCGCGTGAAATCGAGCTTTTCAACGAGTTTGGCGTGAATGTGCCGCTTGAGGTCCTCGAAGCTCTTGTTGTTCGACGTTGAGACTTGAGAACTGCCGTGGGAGGACAAGCCCAGACGGGCGGCGTTGTGCCCGTGACCCAATCGGGACAAACCTTGCTGAAGTCGAGTCATGCTGCCGCTCCTCGTGTCCGCGCGTCGAGATCAACAAGAGATTAGCACGCAATTATTCGCGGCGTTGCCCGGTTTTACCTTCCGACGAGACGTTTGAAGAAGCTACTGGAGGTCGGCCGTGGAGAAACCGCCGGATCCTCGGGTTTGTTGGACATCGTCTGGGCGAGGCTGAAAATGGCCTGATGGGCCCGGCTCTTGGGGGCGTATTGGATCAGGGGGACACCTGCCACTCGGGATCCGACCATGGCCTTCGTGTCATTGGGAATCTGCCAGAAAATGGGCCGACCAATCGTCTCTTCTGCTTTTTTCAAGCTGATCTCACCCTCACCGTAATCGCTGCCGACGCGGTTCATGATGATGCGAACTTTTTGGTTCAGCCCATCGTCGTCGCCTAACGCCATCAGGATGCGCACGACGTTCCGCAAACTTCCTAACTCCAGCTGGGCCAACAGCAGAATGTGGTCTGCCAAGCGGAGCGCCGTCATGTCCGTGGGGATGAGAGCTTTGCTCAGGTCCAGGATCAAGTGAGTGTGGCTGATTTTTAGCAAGTTAATGATGCGGGCGACATGGTCTTCATGAATCACCCCGACATCTGCGATTTGCAGCGGGTGGGTCAGCATGTATAGTCCGGTTCCCTCGTGGCGCATCATCGAGCGTTTGAGGAAATTCATGTCCAGACGCTCGATGTTGATGGCGAGATCGGCGAGAGTGTGATCGGGCATGAGGTCCAGACTG
>CAKZUU010000403.1 GCA_937922175.1 uncultured Gemmataceae bacterium | reverse complement strand
CCAGGTGACCAGCCGCTTCGCCTCGGCCTCGGTCGGTCGCGGTTTGCCCTTGGGGGGCATCTCGCCGGATTCGATCTGTTGAACGACGGCTTCCCAAGTCGCAAACCGTTTGGCGATGTCGGCGGGCTCGCGAAATCGCTCTAAATCGAGGCCACCCTTCTCCAGCTTTGTTGAGTGGCACGTCAGGCAGTATTGAGCCAATATCGGCCGAACTTGCGTGGCAAGATCATTGACCGGTCGTCGCGGTGTCGGCGACTCGGCCAACGCCAAAGGCAAAAGCCAGAGCAAACCGAACGACATCAGGATCGGCACGCCCGGCGATGACCGCATGCGACAGGGAGGGGCCATACAAAGACTCCGTTGCCGGAGGATTCGGCGGGACGCCCCGTAGTGTACCGAAAGTTCCGTGCACAACCGAGGCAACGATGACGTAAACCAAACCGTCGGCTTCCCTGGGCCCATGACAGCCTCCCGCTCTTGACCGGCTGGCCGGCGGCACAAGCATCCCGAAGGCTGTCGATGTTGGGAGAACTGATGGCCAACGGTTGCGAAGCGACGATCAAAGATCTTCGGGGTTTTGCCAGTGATCGTGCTCGGATTGCAACATCGGTTCGGCTTGAGGCGGCCCCCAACTGCCCACGGGATACTCGAAGGGCGGCTCGTCCCAAGATTCGGTGGCCTGGATGATCGGATCCATGATCTCCCAGGAGCGTTCGATGGCGTCGCGACGCATGAACAACGAAGGATCGCCATGAATGACGTCCAGTAACAGCCGTTCGTAGGCCTCGGGCAGGGCGGCTCGGCCGAACTCCTTCTCATAATCAAAGGTGAGTTTGGAAACGCGGAGTCGGGTGCCATCGGTGGTGTCGGGTTCTTTGACCACGAAACTCAAACAGATGCCTTCCCGGGGTTGAAGGCGAAGAGTGAGCCGATTGGCCTCGGGCCCTCCTGTGGGAACCGGAAAGGGCATGCGGACGGGTCGGATGAATTGGATGACAACCTCGCTGACCCGAGTTTTCATCGCTTTGCCGGAGCGGAGATAAACGGGGACGCCATGCCAACGATCGTTGTCGATGCACAGCCGAAGGGCGGCAAAGGTGGGTGTACGGGACTGTGGATTCACGCGGGGCGTCTGTCGATAGCCCGCGTATTGGCCCAGCACGACGCACCGCTTCATTTCAGCAGCCGAGGGCACGACCACGGCCTCCAAGACATCTCGCCGGGCATTCCGCAGGTCCTCGGCACTCCACCGACGAGGCTTTTCCAGCAGCGTCATGGCCATGACCTGGAGAAGATGGCTTTGAAACATGTCGCGGAGGACTCCGCTATGGTCATAGAACTCGCCCCGATCGTCGACGGTCGCCGACTCCGCCGCCGTGATCTGAATGTGATCCACGTATTGCCGATGCCATAGCGGTTCAAAGAGCGTATTGCCGAAGCGAAACGCGAGAATGTTCTGCACGGTCTCCTTGCCCAGATAATGGTCGATGCGATAGACCTGATCGGAGTCGAAATGCTGGTGCAGGCATTGGTTAAGCCGTTGGGCCGTCGCCAAATCTCGACCGAAAGGTTTCTCCACGACGATTCGTCGAAAAGGCCCCGCGGGCGACCCTCGGCTGAGACGCGTCTCGCCGAGGATCGTCACGATCGGTTCGTAAAGTTCGGGTTTGACCGAGAGATAGTAGATGCGATCGGCCGGCTGATCCCGGTCAGCTCCCTCGAACCACTCGAACAACGGTTGCAGCCCCTCGCGCGATGAAGCATCGGCCGCGACATATTCCACCGCCGAAGCGAATTCAGACCACGACACCGGATCGAAGTCGAGAACGAAGCGCCGGCAAGCTTCGGCCAATTGCTCCCGAAACTGGTCATGGCGAAATGGGCGACGCGAAATCCCAACGACACGAGTGCGGTCCGGCAATCGGCCTTTGCGAAACAGATTAAACAATGCCGGAATCAGTTTCCGGGCCGTCAAGTCTCCCGACGCACCGAAAATGATCAGGTGCAGCGGTCGGGACATGGGCGAGGACCTCCTTCAAGGGAGACATCAAAAGTCAGCGTATGAGCGGCTGTCGCCTGAGGTATGGTATTCCCGATTCTCGCTCCGCGCGCGGACCGACACCGAGGCCGCAGACCCGACGGACTTGAATCCCGCGAGCGCCTCGGTAAAACCGCGAGCATGATCGATCCGTTGCGTCAGGAAGTCGTCGCGTGCGCTCCCACGGTGGTGGTCAAGGTTGGGACCAACGTGCTCGCCGACCGATCCGGCCGACTCGCGCGAGAGCAAGTCCGCTGCATTGTCGATCAAGTGTTGCGGATTCGCTCATGCGGGAAGAAGGTGGTGCTGGTCAGTTCCGGCGCGATCGGGGCGGGGATGGGGCGATTGGGGCTGAGCACCCGACCAACGGACCTGCGCCAACTGCAAGCGTGTGCGGCAGTCGGCCAAAACGCCATGATGGCCCTGTACGAGGAGTGCTTGGCATCGCAGGGCGTTCACGCCGCGCAACTGTTGCTCACCGCAAGCGACTTCGACAACCGCGCGCGATACTTGAATGTCCGCAACACCATCCAAGCCCTTTTTGAATGGGGGTGCCTGCCGATCATCAACGAGAACGACACGGTGAGCGTGGCGGAGATTAAATTTGGCGACAACGATCATCTGGCCGCGATGGTCACCAATCTCTTGCAGGCCCCCTTGTTGATCATCCTGACGACGGTGGAGGGCTTATATTCGTCCGATCCCAAGACGGATCCGCAGGCGTCATTGTTGACCACCGTACCGTCGATCGACGCGGAGATTGCGGGGATGGCGGGAACGAGCCGATCAAGCCTCGGCACGGGGGGAATGCTGAGCAAACTGCGGGCGGCCCGGTTGGTGACGTCAGCGGGCGAGTCGGTCATCATCGCCAATGGGGCTCGGCCTGATGTGCTGGATCGGATCATGGCCGGCGAGGCGATCGGCACCTTGTTCCTGCCGCACGGGGCGGCTCTCCCCGCTTACAAACGTTGGTTAGGCTATACGGCCCGACCCAAGGGCCGCTTGCTGCTCGATGCCGGTGCCGAAAAGGCGGTTCGAGAAAACGGCCGCAGTCTGTTGCCCGTCGGCGTCCTGGCTGTGCAGGGAAACTTCGGCAAGGGGGATGTCGTCGCCTTGTGCGATTCGACCGGGACGGAGTTTGCTCGGGGATTGTCCAACTATTCCTCGGCCGATGCCGACAAAATCCGCGGCCTGACGACCGATCGGATTGCTGAGGTGCTGGGCACCGTCCCCTACGTCGAGATGGTGCACCGGGACAATCTCGCGATCATCGAGTGACTTCATCTGCCGGTGGTTGCCGATCCACCGCGTGACCCGCACGACCAGTGGCAGCCCCCTCGTCGGGCGACCGGGAAAAATCGGCTCCCAACGTTCGGTGGGGCGGCGTCAACATCCGACCGGGCAGGCGGAGTGTCGGCAATTTCGGCGGGATGACCACAAATCGGTCGGGATCATAGGCACATGCCTGCCGATAACGATGGAGCAAGGCCATCTGAATCGCGCAGAGCATGAGAAAATAAGGCAGTTCAAATACCTCCAACGACAAAAACATCGTCCCAAAGCAAAAGATCGCCAAAGCGCATTCCACGCCGGCTGCCAACCCATAGTACAGCCGACTTTCAGGATCCTCCCGCTGGCGCGTCGCCCGACGAAGGTAGGCGATCTCGCGAACGACGGTGATCAGCAAGAACAGGTAGATGCCCAGACCCGTGTAGCCGTTATCGGCCGCGATTTGCAGGTAGGTGCTGTGAATCGTGCGGCCCTCCATGTCGGCACCGTATTGGTAAGAAAACAAGTTGGCATTGCGCACTCCGACTCCGAAGATCGGGTAGTCGTTGGCAATGCGGAGAGCGGCCCCCCAACTTTGCAAGCGCGACTTGGCCGAATCATCCATCTCGTGGGCAGTCTCGATCGAGAAGAACCGACGCTGGATTTCTTGCCCCGCGGTGACGTAGATGAACGGCGGACCGAGTAACACGGTCGCCAGGAAGAGTTTTTTCCGGTAGCGGCTTCGCCAAATGATTAGCGGCATACCCACTAGAAGTGAAAGCATCGCCCCCCGGCTGAACGTCATCTGCACCGCATGAGCCGCCAGAGGAATCCCCAGCAGGAAAAGCCAACGCCAGCGACTCGTCAGGGCCTCGAACAGGTAGTACATCAGTGGAATCGACATCGCGAGCATCAGCCCCGCTCCGTTGTTATCTAATCCGCCGTGGCCATGAAAATACACCTTCATCGAACCGGATTGAACGTAATCCAAGTTAATGTCGAACGCGAGATAGGTGAGGACGACGACGGCGGCCACGAGCAACAGCCGAATCTCTTGCACCGTCTTGATGAGAATGGCGGACGCCGCGAACATCAGCACGATCTTGAGATACTCCATGAACCATTTTTCGGC
>CAKZUU010000402.1 GCA_937922175.1 uncultured Gemmataceae bacterium | reverse complement strand
CAAGGTCCAACATGCCGACATCCTCTCTCGCATCCGCACCGATCTGGAAATCCTTCACGGACTCGCCGAGCGAGCCGAATCGTACATCGACGAACTCCGACCCTACCAACCCAGCGCCATTGTCCGGGAATTCGAGCGGATCCTCAATCGAGAGTTGGATTTTCTCAGAGAGATGAGGCACCTGGAACGTTTCCGCACGGCGTTCTCCCGAGATCCTCGCGTCTCGTTCCCCAAACCCTACCCCGAACTCTGCACAGCGAAAGTGCTGACGATGGATCGCCTGAAGGGGGTCTCGTTCGGCGAGTTGCCCCGGCGATTGGCCCCCGAGGATGCCAACCAATTGGCTCGCGACGGAGCCCGGGTCTTCCTGGAGATGATTTTCCGCGACGGTTTCTATCATGCCGACCCCCACCCCGGCAATCTCGTTCTGTTGCCCCAGGGTGCAATCGGCATCCTCGATGCAGGAATGGTCGGACAATTACCGCCGACGCTCCGCGACGACCTGACCGACCTGCTTTTTGCGATCGGCTCCGGCGACCCGGGGGAAATGGTCGCCATCCTCACGCGCCTCAGTCAACCATCATCCGTCCCCGACCCCGGTGCGTTCGCTGCGGATGTTGCCGACTTCCTCTCCTACTACCAGGGGGTTCCCCTCAATCGCTTGGATATCAGCGCTGCCTTGAATGAAATCGTTGAATTGGTCCGACGGCACCATCTCATCCTCCCGACGGGCATCGCGTTGCTGCTCCGCGTCTTAGTCGTTCTTGAGGGAACCGCGCGCCTGCTCAAACCGGATTTTCGGCTCAACGAAATCATCGATCCATTTCGTCAACGGCTGCTGGCCGAGCGGTTTTCGCCGTGGCGACAGTGGAAGCGGCTGCGCGACGTGCTGAAGGACTATCAAAATTTGATGGCACGTCTGCCCGCGCAAGTCCGCGACATCATGCAAAAGGCGCAAGCCGGTCGCATCGAGGTCCAGTTGGAGCACCATCACCTGGAACCGTCGGTCAATCGTCTGGTGCTCGGTGTCATCACTGCCGCGATGATTCTCGGATCCAGCATCCTCTGGGCGCAACAAGCTCCGCCGACATTGTGGGGGGTGTCAGTGATCGGATTGTTGGGCATGTTCGCCAGTGTGCTCAGTGGGGTGAGGCTGATCCGCGCGATTTGGCGCTCTCGCTCCTTCGAGGGATGAGAAGGATCGCTCGTCAAGCAGGTTTGGGGGCGGAGGATTCCGCGAAGAGGCGGTGCAAGGAAATGTGGAACGGACCGAGTTTGCCGCCGTAATTCCCCGCGGTAATCATCAACACGCCGGGGCGGCACGCCGCCGACACCCCGACACGCATCGCTGACTCGACGGCCGGGAGATCCAGCCCATCGATGACGATTTCGTAAACAGAGGCGGCTGCCTCGGGCAATTGACTGGGAACCAGAGGGCGTATCGTCGGGCAGTAGGCGTCGTTCGTGCTCGCTTTCAGCTTCTTGTACCGTGATCCCACCTTGCTCCCGGAGCGCACGATCCCCCCCGGGAATGGCAGGATAATTCCGGGCACCTCGCGGATCGCGGCCACGGCGGCTTCGGCCGCGGCAAGCCCCTCGGTTTGACTCCGGGAGACGATCAGGAAATTCCCCCCGGCGACGCCCTTTGCCGTGCCGAATAAATCCTCGCACAAAAACTCGCCATCCATGACCGGGAGCCGCCAGAAACGACGACCTTCGAGCTTCTTGCTGAACTGCCAACCATCGCCGAAATAGCGCAGGTTACCACCGACGCTGATCGCTTTCTCCTTGACGACGGGCAGGCCGTTGTAGCATGCCGTCGTCGGGCAGGTGAGAACGCACTGGGCCACCCGATTGACGACGGCCTTTTGCAAAGAATCGCGACCGAAGCCGAAAAACAGCAGACTCACCCCCGGGCGACCGTCTGGTGTCTCTTCCGGTCCCAAAGACCGCTCGATCCCGGCCTCGGCATCGCAGCCGATGACCGACGCGGCGTAACCCGTCGCCACTTGGCCGGCAATCTCGGCCCAAGTCCTCCGGGCCGCCGTGACGATGACCCGACAAACGGCCATCGGAAAGGCCTCGGCGAAGGTGTCGACGAGCGGAACATCGTGGAGAATCAAGTGCCCCTCACGGCGAATGAGCAAAACAACCGCGGTTTGACATAGGACATCGTCCAGGCAGAGCAAGACCTGCCGGGCGATCTGGGGTTGGTTGACGTCGCACGCATCCCAGCGTCGCGACAACTTCTGTTCGTGTTGTTACTTTGTTGATATGACGGGAAAACTTTGTTAATATTTGGAGCGCCTTATAATGGGGTATTATCATTGGTCTTACTGGGGATACCTGCTTTATGACAAGGCTCCGATCTGCGTTTACGTTGATTGAACTTCTCGTCGTCATTGCCATTATCGCCATCCTGATCGGTCTACTGTTGCCCGCAGTACAGAAGATCCGGGAAGCGGCGAATCGCATGAAGTGCTCGAACAACGCCAAACAAATCGTCCTGGCCAGTCACAACTGCCACGACAATTTCGGCGTGATGCCACCGATGTCTGCACCCTGCGCGGACCCGTTGTTTGATTTTTGCTTCACCCCCTCGACAATGAAATTTGGCCGACACCACTACACGATCTTCCAGTTCCTCCTGCCGTTCCTCGAGCAAGACCCCATTTACAAGGCCCTGTCGCTGACCGGCTACGCCGGGGGACAGTATTACCAAGTCATCCCGATCCTGATCTGCCCAAGCGACCCGTCGGTCAGTCAAGGGAAGAACACGACCTCGCACGGCGGAGCGATGTACTGGGGAGCGAGTTGTTACGGGGCGAACAACTATGTGTTCGGAAATCCCCCCGCAGGGCACACGATGAACGAGATTACCATTCCCGCAGCCGTTCCCGACGGGTTATCGAACACGGTCTTTTTCGCGGAGATGTACGGAACATGCGGCAATACGGGTCTGCAACACGGGAGCGGCACTTGGGGCAGCCTCTGGGCGGATGCCAACTCGATCTGGCGCCCGGGGTTCAACCTCGGCTTTTACAAAGGCGGAGCCGGCGTCGAAAATTATCCCCCGTCCCCGATGTTCCAATCGCAACCGCACCCCTACAACTCGTGCGACCCCAATCGCCCGCAGTCCGGACACAGCGGCGGCATGAACGTCGCTCTGGGAGATGGCAGCGTGCGCTTCTTGGCAACGGCCATCGACCCAGTGACGTGGGCACGCTTGGCCGACCCCCGCGACGGCGAAGTGGTCGGAGGCGACTGGTGATGAGCCGCTTTTCGATCGTTGCTGCTCTCCTGACGGTCGGGCTTCTTGGCTGCGGCGGAGGTGCCCCGAAACGTGATCTGCCCCCGCTCTACCCCGTTAAAGGCAAAGCCCTGCGCGGGGGCGTCCCTCTGTCGAGCGGTCTGTTGAGCCTGATCCCTTCCCCAGAAACACCCGAAAGCCGCGATTGGGTCATCAATGCCGAAATCAACCCCGACGGAACCTTCGAGATCCAATCTCTCCACAGCCTCTCGCAAAAGCGCTCTGCCGGCGCCCCCGCGGGCACTTTTCGCGTCAATGTGACAATCACCGGTGGCGATCAAACCCAAGGAGGTCGAATCCAAAACCTCTCCCTGCCATACCCGATCACCATCAAAACCGAACCCAACGAGATCACCATCGAGTTTCCAAAAGGGAAGTGAGCTGCCTCGATGGAATCGACTCGTCGTTAAAAGATGTTTTCGGTCCGACATGACAAACCGGTCCGAATTTTTTCACCTCGGAAACGGTTTTGTGAAACATTTTGCTGCGTCAGAGTTTACAAGCGATCGTAAAAAAAGTGCGAGAAAAAATAAAATAGAACTTGCCCAGTTCGATTAACGCCTCTAAAAATGGAAGCAGAACAGATCTATTTCGCCTCCGGCGTTGGAAGTTTATGGCCCTCTTGAGCCGAAAAACGGATTACGCTTTGCTTATTTTGCTGCATTTGCATCGTAAGCAGGGGGATGCCAGCGCCCGGGAGATCGCGGAGGCGTATCAATTGAGTCGGGCGTTTGTAGCGAACATTTTAAAAGAGTTGTGCCAAAAGGGCTATGTGGCGTCGCATCGGGGAGTGAAAGGCGGTTATGCCTTGGCGCGGCGTCCGGAAGAAGTGAAGTTGGTGGAACTGATCGAGTCGTTGGATGATCCGTTCCGGTTTGCGGAGTGCAATTCATCGGCACCTGATGACGATTGCACGATGTTCCACCATTGTCCCTTGAAAGGACCGATCGCCGAGGTTCACCAACGGATCCGCGAGGTCCTGAGCAAATTGACGTTGGCAGAGGTGTTTCGCCCGGCGTCGTGTCGTCCGGACGAGTTACTCTCGCTGTCGCTGCTCGAATCCTGCACGCTGACGATGACGAGCGAAGAGGAGGGATGGGTGTCATGACGGTGAAGTTGCCGATCTACATGGACAACAACGCCACGACCCGCTGTGACCCGCGGGTGGTGGAGGCGATGCTTCCATACTTCACGGAGAAATACGGGAACGCGGCCAGCCGCAATCACGTATTCGGGTGGGAAGCTGAAGCGGCGGTCGAAGAGGCTCGCGGGCAGGTTGCGGCCATCATCGGTGCGTCGGCGAAGGAGATCGTGTTCACCAGCGGAGCGACTGAATCGAACAACTTGGCCCTGAAGGGTGTCGCTTCGATGTATCGCAAGAAAGGCAACCACATCATCACCGCCGTTACGGAGCACAAGGCGGTGATCGATCCGTGTAAACGGTTGGAGAGGGACGGCTTCCAGGTGACTTTCTTGCCGGTCGATCGGTACGGCCAAGTTCACCCCGAGCAGGTAGCGGAAGCCATGACGCCACAGACGATTCTCGTCAGCATCATGGCGGCCAACAACGAGATCGGCACATTGAACCCGATCCGTGAAATCGGCCGCATCTGCAAGGAGAAAGGTGTCCTGTTCCACACCGATGCGGTGCAAGCGGTTGGGAAAGTTCCCATCGATGTCAATGAGATGGGGATCGATCTTTTAAGTCTGACCGCCCACAAACTTTACGGCCCGAAGGGCATCGGTGCTCTGTACGTCCGGAAGAAGGATCCGCGAGTTCGTCTTGACCCGATCATGGACGGTGGGGGTCACGAGCGAGGCATGCGCTCCGGCACGTTGGCGGTCCCGTTGATCGTGGGGTTCGGCAAGGCCTGCGAGATTGCTCGCCAGGAGATGCCGGAGGAAGCGATTCGACTGCGGCAGCTGCGTGAACGGCTCCGCGAAGGCATCATGAGTCAGTTGGAAGAAACTTACGTCAATGGCCATCCGACAGAGCGTCTGCCCGGCAACATCAACCTTAGCTTCGCTTACGTCGAAGGCGAAGCGTTGATGATGGGAATCAAAGACGTGGCCGTTTCCTCAGGCTCGGCGTGCACCAGCGCGAGTCTCGAACCGAGCTATGTCCTGCGGGCTTTGGGCGTCGGCGACGAATTGGCTCACAGTAGCATCCGCTTTGGTCTGGGTCGGTTCAATACTCCGGAGGAAGTGGATTTTGTCGTCGACCAGGTGGTGAAAGCGGTCAATCATCTCCGACAGATGAGCCCGCTATACGAGATGGCCCGTGCAGGAGTCGATTTGAAGTCGGTCCAATGGGCAGCCCATTGATGACCGAGTGCTGACGAGTTCCCGCAGAATCTTGTTGGTTTCGTTGACTGGAAGAAAGAAATGGGGGGATCTTTCCCATGGCATACAGTTCGAAAGTTCTCGATCACTACAACAATCCTCGCAACGTTGGCAGCTTCAGCACGGCCGACCCCAACGTCGGGACCGGTCTGGTTGGCGCTCCGGAGTGTGGCGACGTCTTGAAGCTGCAAATCCTTGTGAATCCCGAGACCGGCATTATCGAGGATGCGAAGTTCAAGACGTTTGGTTGCGGCAGTGCGATCGCTTCCAGCAGCCTGGCGACCGAATGGCTTCGCGGCAAGACGCTTGATGAGGCCCTGGCCATCAAGAACACCGAAATCGTCGAGGAGTTGGCCTTGCCGCCGGTAAAAGTACACTGTTCGGTGCTCGCGGAAGACGCCATCAAGGCAGCCATCAAGAATTACCAGGAAAAGCAAGCGTCCCGACAGAAAAACGAGCCGAAAGAGGAAGCGGTCGGAGTCGGATGTTCGGCTCGGGAGTGCCTCGACCGTTGACCGTGATTTGTTTGCTTAGGGGAGATTCCATCGATGTCGACCACGACGACACAGACAACGACGTTGGGAGTGAAAAACGACGCGGCGTCGGCCCCGCCGCCCATCAATCTCACCGAAAAGGCGGCCCAGGAAGTCAAGCGCATCGTCGCGGAGCAGGTGGCCGCCGGCGAAACGCGCACTCTCCATTTGCGGATGCGAGTGGTGGGCGGAGGCTGCTCTGGCTTTCAACACAAGCTCGATTTGGACCCGGAAGTGAATCCCAAGCTGGACGTGACCTTTGAGATGCATGGCGTACCCATCGTTATTGATAAGCGGAGCCTGCTGTATCTCGAAGGCGTTACGGTCGATTTTCACGATGACTTGAACCGTCGCGGTTTCAGCATCAACAATCCCAATGCCAAAGGGACGTGCGGCTGCGGCAGTTCGTTCTCGATGTGATTTGCCGCATGAGCCCGCCGGACCATTTCGAGCGCCTCGGAGTGCCGAGGCGCTTCGTGCTGGATCAGGATGACATCGACAAGCAATACCTGGCTCGCAGCCGGGCTTTGCACCCCGACTTTCATCAACTCGGGGCTTCAAGCGAACGGCAGGCGAGCATGGAGCTCACGGCCCAGTTGAACGAGGCCTACGCCACGCTCAAGGATCCCTTTCGTCGGGCGGAGTACCTCTTGCAGCTCGAGGGGGGACCACCTCCCGGCTCCTCCTCCCAGATTCCTCCCGAGTTTCTCGAAGAGGTCCTCGAATGGCGCCTGAGGTGGGCCGAGGCGGCTGATGATTCGGAACGGGCTCGCCTTGAACGGCAATTGCGTGAGCGCCAGGACGAGATGATGCGAAACATCTCGGAGGACTTCTCCGAATTGGAGCGGGGTGCCCAGCGAGACGCGACGCTGCAAAGGTTGCGGCAGCGGCTCGATGCCTTGAAATACATACAAAATCTCCTGCGACGACGTTGACCGATGCCGTTCCGGTTCGAGGGTCTGCAACGGGCGTTTAGCTCAGCGGCTAGAGCGCTTGCCTTACAAGCAAGATGTCGGGGGTTCGATTC
>CAKZUU010000401.1 GCA_937922175.1 uncultured Gemmataceae bacterium | reverse complement strand
GCGGCCAGGAGTCGCAGTGGCACGAGACGGCGTTGGTGCTGGACCTGAGTCGACACGATCTGAAGTGGGAGAGCATCGCTCAGCCGTTTCGCCGCCGCGCTCTGGCTGTCGCTCGGTTCGGGACCAAGGTGTATGTTCTGGGTGGTCTGAGCGAGGACAACGAGATCCACAAGACCGTCAACGTGTTGGACACAACGACGGGCCGTTGGTCGGAGGGGCCGTCGCTGCCGGGATCCGATCGGAATGGGTTTGCGCCGTCGGCGTACACGGGGAGGGATCGGCCGCATGCCGCTCTCGCCGATGGTCGCCTTATTCGCTTAAGCGATACGGGTCAGGGGTGGGAGGCGATCGGCCGGCTGCCGCAGGCAAGGATGGCAGCTCGGATGGTCATTGCGGGTGACCAAGTGATCGTGCTGGGTGGGGCGGCCCGTGGCGATAACGTCGATGCCGTCGATCTGGTGCGCCTCCCGTGATGGCTCGTCGGCATGGGTGTTTGGGATTTCGCCCGGAGGTCACCGATGGGGATGGCCTACGGCGGTCCTGATTTGTTATGCTGAGGGCATGAGTCACGAACCCATCCGCGTCGTCTTGGCGAAAGTCGGTCTGGATGGACACGACCGCGGCATCAAGGTCGTTGCACGAGCGTTGCGCGACGCCGGCTGTCATGTGATTTACGCGGGTTTGTGGCAAACCGTGGAATCGGTCGTCCGCACGGTGGCCGACGAGGACGCTGACTGGCTGGGTCTCAGCATCCTCTCCGGCGCTCATATGACGTTGGTGCCGCAGGTCATGGAAGCGTTGCGTCAGGCGGGGCTGGAACATGTCGGCGTGATGGTGGGAGGGATCATCCCCGAGCCGGATATTCCCAAACTCGTGAATCTGGGGGTGTCCCGTGTTTTTGGTCCCGGGACGCCGATGCACGAGATCGTTGAATTTGTGAAATCGCGAAGGAGCGCGGCCCATGCTTGAGTCGCAATTGTGGCAGGGCATGCGGCAGCGGGATCGACGGTCGCTGGCTCGGCTGATCACGCGCGCGAGCCGGGGTCTGGGAATCGAGACGATTCGTCGTCTGGGTCCTCCGGAAAAGCCGGCCCGGGTCTTTGCCATCACCGGCAGCGGAGGGGTTGGAAAAAGTACATTGATCGGCAAACTCATCCCGCAGTTTCGAGAACGGGGCCGCACCGTCGCTGTCCTGGCGTGTGATCCGGAAAGTCCGCTGACCGGTGGCGCTCTGTTGGGCGATCGATTCCGCATGGGCGCCCCGTTGGACGATGGCGTGTATATCCGCAGTTTGGCGGCCTGTTCCGGGCGTCAAGCCATCGCCGACCATCTCGACGCGGTGATTCGGCTATGCGAAGAGTTTGGGTTCGATCGGATCATCGTCGAGACGGTCGGGGCCGGTCAGGGTGACACGGCCGTGCGCGCTTGGGCCGATCTCGTCGTGCTGTTGCTGCAACCCGAGACGGGCGACGAGTTGCAATGGGAAAAGGCGGGGGTGCTGGAAATTGCGGACCTGATGGTGATTCACAAAGCCGATTTGCCCGGAGCCGATCGGGTCGCTCAGCAGGTGCGCTCGGCCTTGGAAGTCGCCGGTGGGCCGGTCGTGCCGGTACTGCTCGTGAGTTCTCGCACCGGCCAAGGGATCCCGGAGTTGGCGACGGCTCTTGAAACACTCCCATCGCGTTCTCGCCGAGGCGACGATCGAAGCGCTTTTTTGGTCGATGCCCAACAGATGTTGATCCATCGGTTGCAGCACCCCGCCGCAACCGAGCTTCTGGCCAAGTGGCGTTCCGGACGTATCGACATCCAGGAGGCGTTGCGTCGCTTGTTGGAGGAGACGAGCGTGTCCGCCCAGTAAAAATGGGTCGGTCCCTCGCGCCCACGGTCGTCATCGAGCGTCATGGATCTCGGCGTCATGAGCAGCGATCATCCGGATCGGCGTCAGGCGGGTATCCTGGTTCACGTCAGTTCACTGCCCAGCCGCTACGGGATCGGAGATCTGGGTCCCACCGCTCATGCCTGGATCGAGCTGCTTGCGGAAGCCGGCGTTTCCTGCTGGCAGATTCTTCCGCTGGGGCCGACGGGGTTCGCCGATTCACCCTATCAATCGTTGAGTGCTTTTGCCGGCAATCCGAACCTCATCAGTCCGGAGTCGTTGTGGTCCGATGGTTGGCTCTCCGCCGGCGACCTGCCAGCTCGTGAGCAATCCGACGGCCCGGTCGATTATGCGTCGGTGATTCGTCTCAAGACCGACCTGACCTCTCGAGCCTTCGACCGCTTTCCCTCGCACGCTTCACCCACGCAACGCGATCGATTCGAGAAATTTTGCGCGGAACAGGCGGATTGGTTGGACGAACTCGCGTTGTTTTTGGCACTGAAAGAAGTTCACGGCGGACGGAGTTGGCAGGAATGGCCGGACGAATTTCGCTTGCGTCGGCCCGAAGGGTTGCGCCAAGCGCGACGTGACCTGGCCAAAGGGATCGACCGGCATCGCTTTCGGCAATTTCTGTTCGACGAGCAATGGTCCGCGCTTCGGGATCACGCTCACCGTCGGGGCATCGCACTGATCGGCGATATGCCGATCTTCGTGGCGTTGGATTCGGCCGACGTTTGGTCGAATCCGAATCTGTTCTTGCTGGATGAAGAGCGACGTCCGCAATATCAGGCGGGGGTGCCGCCCGATTATTTTTCGACGACGGGTCAATTGTGGGGTCATCCTCTCTACGACTGGGCGGCGCATCGAGAGACCAACTACGCTTGGTGGACGGTGCGGTTGCGGCAGGCGTTGCGCCAGGTGGATTGGATCCGGCTGGATCACTTTCGGGGTTTCGAGGCGGCCTGGCACGTCCCCGCCGGGGACCCGACGGCGGAGCGGGGCGAATGGCTCCCCGGACCTGGGGCGCAATTGTTCCACACGCTGCGACGTCAACTGGGCCGTTTGCCACTGATCGCGGAAGATTTAGGGGTCATTACTCCGGCGGTCGATCAACTGCGACGTGAACTCGGATTTCCCGGCATGCGGGTACTGCAATTCGCCTTTGGTGGGGCAATCGAAGATCGATTTCTGCCCCATCATTACGACCGTTGCACGGTGGCGTACACGGGCACGCACGATAACGACACTTGCCACGGTTGGTATCGCAGCCTGACCGAGAGCGAGCGTCGCTTTTACCGCTGCTACGTGGCGGATGCGGGCGACGGACCAGCGTGGGAGATGATTCGGTTAGCGTGGTCGTCGGTGGCGGCTTGGGCGATCGCCCCGTTGCAAGATGTCCTCGATCTGGGCAGCGAGGGCCGGATGAACCGCCCCGGCACGACCGACGCCAACTGGCGCTGGCGGGCCACCAGTCGGCAACTAGCCGATGCTCCCTGGGACAAGCTGGCCCAATTCAATCAGACATATCAGCGGGGTTTGTCGTCTCCGCGAGAGGCCGACCACGTGAACGACAGGCAGGGGAGCCTCGGGCATGTTGAGCGATGATCCGCTCTGGTACAAGGACGCCATCATCTACGAATTGCACGTCCGATCGTTTCATGACAGCGACAGCGACGGGATCGGCGACTTCAAAGGTTTGACGCAGAAGCTGGATTACTTGCAGGACCTGGGGGTCACCGCGATCTGGTTGTTGCCCTTTTATCCGTCGCCGCTCAAAGACGATGGCTACGACATTGCCCACTACACGGACATTCACCCGTCATATGGAACCTTGGCGGATTTCAAGGAGTTCCTGGACGCCGCTCATGCTCGCGGCTTGCGCGTCATCACGGAGCTCGTCATCAATCACACCTCCGACCAGCATCCGTGGTTTCAGCGAGCCCGACGATCGCCTCCGGGAAGTGTCGAGCGCGATTTTTATGTTTGGAGCGATACCCCGGAAAAGTACAAAGAAGCCCGCATTATTTTCAAAGATTTTGAACCGTCGAACTGGACGTGGGATCCCTTGGCCAAGGCATATTACTGGCATCGTTTTTATGCCCACCAACCCGATCTGAATTTTGACAACCCCGCCGTTTGGGATGCCTTGTTCCCGGTCCTCGATTTCTGGATGGATTTAGGAGTCGATGGGATGCGGTTGGACGCCATCCCGTACCTGTACGAAAGGGAGGGAACCAATTGCGAGAATCTGCCGGAGACGCACGCTTTTCTGAAGGCGCTGCGGCGGCACATGGACAGCAAGTACCAACACCGGATTTTCCTCTCCGAGGCGAACCAATGGCCCGAAGACGCAGCGGCCTACTTCGGCGACGGCGACGAAACGCACATGGCGTTTCACTTCCCCTTGATGCCGCGCTTGTACATGGCCATCCATATGGAGGACCGCTTCCCCATTGTGGACATTATGGATCAGACGCCGCCCATCCCGGACAACTGCCAATGGTGTCTGTTTCTCCGCAATCATGATGAACTGACGCTCGAGATGGTCACCGATGAGGAGCGGGATTACATGTACCGTGCGTATGCGGCCGATCCCCGTGCGCGGATCAATCTGGGCATCCGCCATCGCTTAGCGCCCCTGCTGGGGAACAACCGCCGACGCATCGAGTTGCTCAATGGCTTGCTCTTCTCCCTGCCGGGTACGCCGGTCGTGTATTACGGCGACGAAATTGGCATGGGCGACAACATTTATCTGGGCGATCGCAACGGCGTCCGCACTCCGATGCAATGGAGTGCCGACCGCAACGCCGGCTTCTCTCGGGCCAACCCCCAGCGACTCTTCTTACCCGTGATCATCGATCCGGAGTACCACTACGAGGCGGTCAACGTCGATGCCCAGCAGAATAACACCAACTCGCTCCTGTGGTGGATGAAATGGCTGATCGCCCTGCGCAAACGCCATCAGGCCTTTGGTCGGGGCAC
>CAKZUU010000400.1 GCA_937922175.1 uncultured Gemmataceae bacterium | reverse complement strand
ATCGCGGGCGAGAAGAAAAAGTTTAACGAAGCCCGGGCCGAATCTCTGAAAGCCGCGGAGATCAGCAACGCCGCTTCCGTCGAGATCGCTCGACTACAGACCGAACGTAATCAAATGGCCGTCCAGCTCAATGGTGTCAATGAGCAGTTGGCGCAAACCGCTCGTGAGTTGGCGGAGACGACAGCCCGGGAGACGTTTCACAAGCTCCGAGCCGACGCCAACGAGCGGGAACTGGCCAGTGTCAAAGAGGAATTGGCGTTGACCCGCCGACGCTATGAGGAACTCCGAGCTCGCGTCCCCGAGGCGTCGGTGGCGACGGTCGCTGCGACCCCGAAACGGATTCCTTCGGTGGAGACGGCCGGCCGAGTGACCGGCGTCTCCGGGAACCTGGCGTCCATCTCGTTGGGAAGCGACAACGGCATCGAGCAGGGGCACGTGCTGCAAGTGTTTCGCATCGGTGCCAATCCTCTCTATTTGGGCACATTGACGGTGACCCGGACGGAACCGCATCGGGCGGTGGGGATGTTCGAGCCGGCTGTGCGAGGTCGAACCATCGCTGTGGATGATCGGGTGGATACGCGAATCCTACGCTGAGGGCTGTTAGCAGAGGCTGCACATGTCCACGACCGCGAAGAAACGATACTCACCCCCGAAAGCGCGAAACGATGCCTACACCGGTCTGTTGGCAATCTCTTTGCTCGCTCTGATCATCAGTTGCGTTCTGCTGTATCTCGATTACGCGCAATACGGGACGCAGAAGCCGCAAATGCCTCGCGTCGAACGGTCCCTCCCGCCGGCGGCGTTCGAACCGAATTCCCCCGCCCCGATGGGAGGCAATCCCCCTCCCATGGATGGTTCCAACTGATCGCGAAAGCTCCGAACTTCTCGTTGTTGAGTTGACGGAAGACCAATCTCGTTGCCGCGAGGCGTCCGAGGTCCGCTGCCGCTCGCTATTCGACCAGCCGCCGTGGTTCGGTGCGATCCTAGCTTCAGACGAGCCCCTCGATCTTCATCGATTCGATCGCTTGGCCCACGGCGTGCACCGTGAAGTCGAGATCGGCGTCGCTGTGGACGGCCGACACGAAAGCACCGAATCCGAACCAATCAACCCCGTGGAGAAGCAACGCTTGTCGCCAGGCGTGGAGGAGGGCCGGGTTCGGGGCGGTGTCGAGCTCCTCCAAGCGACCGCCGCACGGTACCTCGGCTTCGCCGAGCGGGTGTGGGCCTCGGTACCCCGGCATGACGTGAACGAACGAGAAGTCGCCATAAGCGACCCAATCGGGGAATCGCTCCGCAAACAATTGATTGAGTCGTGAACGAAGTCGGGCAGCCTGTTCGTTGGCGCGTCGGCATGGCTGCCCCGAGGCGATCTGTTTCAAGGCGGCGACCCCGGCCGCAGCCGAAAGCGGATTGGCATTGTATGTTCCGGGGTGCCTCATTTTCGATCGGCCCGGTCGAGTCTCGATCGCAGCCAAAATCTCTGCTCGACCCGCGACAGCACCGCCTGGCAAGCCCCCGGCCAAAATTTTCGCCAGAGTCGTGAGGTCCGGTCGGACGCCGTAATGCGCCTGCGCCCCTCCGGGATGGACTCGAAAACCGGTGATGACCTCATCAAAGATAAGAACCTGCCCATGTTTCTCGGTGAGTCGTCGTAGTTCGCGGAGGAATTCCCCACGAATGGGCACCCGGCCCCAATGTCCACCAGTCGGTTCGATGATCACCGCCCCAATTTGCAAATCGCCCGCCAGTGTCTCTTCCAACAAGGCGGGGTCATTGGGCGGAATGACAACCGTTTGGGCGCTCACCTCGGGCGGGAGACCAGGAACAGCGACCTGATCGTAGGGAGCATACGCCCCAGGCATGACAGCATCGTGCCAGCCATGAAAATGCCCCAGAAATTTCAAGATTTTGGGTCGGCCCGTATGAATCCGTGCCAGACGGAGGGCCATCAAGGTCGCTTCAGTTCCACTCGACGTGAAACGGACGCGCTCGGCGCAGGGGATCAGTCGTTGTACCCACTCGCCCCATTCCACTTCCAATTCGTGACACGCACCGAAGTGTGTTCCCAAGGCGATCTGTCGCCGCACCGCCTCGACAATTTCGGAGGGGGAATGGCCCAACAGCAATGCACCGTGTCCTCCCCAATAATCAATCAACTCATGACCATCGGTGTCCCATTTCCGCGATCCACAAGCGTGGGTCACATAGATGGGGAACGGATACAGACGCCGGGAATCGTGCGTTACCCCATCCGGAAAAACCCTACGGGCTCTTTCATGCCTTGCTCGCGACTTGGGAAACTCGCGCTCGAATCGCTGGAGCAACGAATCATTTGGACGGTTCATGTCCCCCCCTCCCGGAGTCCTGACAAGGATCCGCATTGTTCCAACTCTAGCCGGTCACTTTCGCTCTCACTTGATCGAGCAAGAAAGGTAGGACTCCCAAGGTCATCACCAACCAGCATACCGCGGCGCCCAGAAGAGCGTGCGGCCATTGAAATTGCAAAATCAACCATAACACGATGAACCATAAGACGGCATGCACAAGATTGACCAGAAGATTGGCGACCAGGACACCCCGCCGATAACTGATGATCGTTCCTAATTGGTCTTCAATGATGAACCGGTCGCCTCCTTCTTCAAGGTAGCGGATCGGTTGGAAAATTCCGCCGGCTTGACGCGGGGCGAATGTTTTGCCATCGGGAGACAATTCTGCGTTGAATCGTCGGCGAACAGGAGGTGACAACGGATCGTCGGCGGGTTCTTCCACAATGATCGCCACCATCATCCCACTGCGCGAACGAGCCCAGGGTTGTCCTTGATCGTCTCGAAACTCGAAACGCCCGCCTCCCAAAGGTCGCTTCTCGAAGAGGATTTCTTGTTCGCCTTCTTCATTGCGACGGACGGAGATGAAACGGTCGAACTTCTGCGCGTGTTCATGGCTGAAACGAAACAAAGTGTCGATCGTGTTCGGACGACGAGACTCGAAGGCGAGCCAGAGCAGATAGAGCAAAGCGAGAGAGCCGGCGGCGGCCGGGGCACGCCACGATAAATCTTCCACGCTGGTTTCGTAAAAGTAGCCTTGCGCCCAACTAGTCCCAACCCAGAGAAGCACGACCAGGGCCAGCGCCGTCATCAATGCGAGCAGGAGTGCCGTCAACATGGAGAATTCCGATCGATTCGGTAAGCGCGAGAATTGCGGGTTGTTGTAGAAGCCGACGGAACAAAGGCGAATCGCTTCGACTTGTCGCCAAGGGAGAAGACGTTATACATTCGGCTGCCTCTCACGAAGTCTGCGCGTCCAGGGTCGGAAGGATGGCAACGGGACGATGACCCGCCTGCTGTGGTTGATCGCTGGTTCGCTTCTGTCGGCCCCGCCACCGAGTGGCCGGATGATCCCCCTGCGTGTCGAGCGCGGGCAGGAGTTCGTTTATTTCGCGAGTTACGAACGAAAAGGCGAAAAGCCGACCGCTTATCAAACCTGTCAATTGGTGTCGCATGTGCTCATCCTGGAAGCTGATTCAGGCGGTATTTTGGCAGCCTTGATGACCGAGCAGCGACTTCCGCAATCGGGTTCCAGCGACTCGGTGGGACTAGTGCGCTTGGAACTGGCTCGCATCGCCCCGTCCGGCCGAGTGACTTGGGAGGCGGTCAGTACGGCACCTCGCTTGCCCATCGACATGCCACCCACGTTGGAGTATTATCCCTTCCTCGAGTTGCCGGCTGCGGAGTTGCAACCCGGACAATCCTGGCGCACCGACGACCCCGAGACGGGGCCGATGGAATGGCGTGCCTTGGTCGTCGAACGGCGAGAAAAGGGACGTTGCCTCAAGCTTCTCGGAGAGCAAGCGTCGCGCGATTGGCTCGAGCCGGGAAAGTTTGTCTGGCGTCGAAAAGAGATTGTCTCCGTTCTCCTGCATGAAGGGTTCGTCGATCACGCAGAACGTAATCTGACCTGGCGAAGCGAGTCGGGAGAGGTGTACTCCTCGACAACAGTGATTGATTTATACGCTCCGCCGGCGCCGATCCCGTCGGGCGAGTTTCGCTCCCGACTGGCGGACATCCGAGCGGCACTTCAATTCTCCGCACGTTTGCAGGAACTACTCAAACCGCGGGGCGAACCCGATTATCGGGGCTACGACGATCTTCTCCGGGCGATCGACCGACACAGAGACCACGGATCTCCGTATGCCGCCGCTCTGCGCTCCATCCGAAGGCAGGCAGAAGTCGCACGCGCCGGAGAGCGCCCTCCCGAGCCAATCGTCGTGCGTGCGGAAGCTCCTCCGCAGGGTCGATCGACACCGGCCGAGACCATGAATTCCCCCATTCGCGCCACCGAGATCGCCGACCCGGTTGCCGGCACGAAGGTTTCACTTGCGATGTATCGTGGTCGGCCCGTCGTCCTCCTGTTCGCTCGCCCCAGGTCTCGTTTGCTGCCGTGGATTCTCGCGTATGCTAAATCGGCCGCCCAAAGTTACGTCGGTCAGGTGCATGTGTTGGTCTTGCTTGTCGAGGGCAACGCCGACGACGCCCGTCGCCTCCGCGAGCAATTTCAACTCGGTTTCGCGGTGCTCGACGGCCGACGGCTTTTCGAGGTGTCAGGTGGCCAGCGGACCCCGTCGGTCTGGGTATTGGACGAAATGGGCAAACTGCGTTGGCAAGCCCCTGGATGGGGCGGAGAGTACCCGGACCTGATTCACAAGGAGCTCGTTGAAATTTTGACAAAGCGATGATTCGAGTGTGACGGCCTGATGTTTCCCGCTTAATCGGCACAAACGGACGGTCGGAGGACAAATCGGCGGTTGCCCGAGCCAATGGACCGTTGCTCGGCGAGAGCGTCCGGCGATAGTATCGATACGGAGAAGGAGTCGCCGCCGATTCAGCCGTGGGAGTAGCGGCCAATGATCGCCACTTATCCGATCCAGGTTCATACCCGGACGTGTGCTGCCACTGGCAGGGCTCTACAACCCGGCGAGAGAGTGTACAGTGCGCTGATCGATCAAGAAGGCCAATACGTGCGCAGGGATTTCAGCGCCGAAGCGTGGCGGGGACCTCCGCCGGGCTGTGTGGCCCATTGGATCAGTCGGGTTCCGAATTTTCCGCAGAAACGTCGATTGACTTTTGACGACGATTTGTTGATGGAATGTTTTGAACGATGGGCTGACGACATCGAACCCGAGAAAGTTCGATTTCGCTATGTCTTGGCCTTGTTGCTGCTGAGGCGTCGTCGGCTGAAATTCGAGGAGGTACGGGTTCATTGTGGTGAAACGCGATTGCTGCTCTCCTGTCCGAAATCCCGAGTCACTTTTGAGGTGATCGATCCGCAAATGTCGGAGGACGACATTCGACGTGTCCAGGATGAGGTGACCCGCGTATTCGGCGGTGAATAGGGAACGTTCCATGAAAACTCCCCGAACCTTCCTTTGGGCGTTCAGCACCGTCGGATTTCTGTTGCTTCCGGTGAGTGGTTGTCAATGGTTTCGGAACAACATCTTGCATCCGGGCGGTCAATCGACGGCGTTGCACGAGCGACCGACAAAAGAGAGTCTTGCCGCTTACCTCAACCGCGAATCGGCACGTATCCAGTCGTTGCAGGTCAACAACCTGGCGATGGAGGCCAGCCTCGGGATGGGGTTGCGTTCGGTGGGTTTGAACGGCACCCTGCAAGCGCAAAAACCCCGAAATTTCCGCTTGGAAGGATACATTCCAGGAGCACGCTCCGACGTGGTGGACGTCGGCTCGAATGATCGGGAATTCTGGTTCTGGGTTGGGGATGCGGGTCGCGGCGGTGAGACACCGGCTCTTTATCACTGTTCCCACTCCGATCTGCCGAAAGCCCAGCTTCCTCTTCCCATTTATCCCGAATGGATCATGGAAGCATTGGGAATGTCCGGCGTCGATCCGCAAGCGGACCTGCGTATCGAGTATGCCCGAGATGGAAAGACGTTCGATCTGATCGAAGCGACTCGCTCGCCCCAAGGCAAGCCGGTCTACAAAGTGACGACGTTCAATGCCCGAACCGTCAGCGGGACGGAACCGCAGGTACGCTCACGCAAATTGCTCGACGCGAACATGCGCTTGATTTGCCAAGCGGACATCGAAGAGATGCAACAGACTCCCGCGGGATTCGTCGTGCCACGGCGGGTGACCCTGTTTTATCCTGGTGAACGAAAACTCGATCAACTGACGTTGAGGCTGGTCATGGACACGGTGGCAGTTAATCTGCCGATCGATCCGGCGATGGCCAGTATCTGGTTTACTCGGCCGCAAAAGCCGGGTGTCTTGTCTCTCGACTTGGCGAAACTCCAGCCGGGCAACACCACATTCCGCCAGCCGCCGACCGCCCCCATCATTCGAGGCCGCAGTCGCTAAGTTCTGCCCGGCCGCAGCATCCCCATTTTCTCGGCATAGGGGAACAACCCGCCGGCAGCGATGATGGGAGCTACCTCGCCTAAAGGCTTCAACTGCCACTCTTCGTGCGTGGTCAGGTTGTACAAGCGGGCGGCCGGGACATCGATCCGTAGCCGATCGCCCGTGCAAATCCGTTCGCAGAGCCGATCGTTGGTCTCAAAGGGGATGAGATAGCCGCCATTCACCGCGTTGCGAAAGAAAATGCGCGCATAAAACTCCGCGATGACCGCCTCGACCCCCGCCGCCGCGAGCGCGATCGGGGCATGTTCTCGCGATGATCCACACCCGAAATTCCGGCCGGCAACAACGATTTGATACGCCGCAAGGTATTCCTCCGGGCCGTCGTGGAACGGAAGATGCCCTTTGGGCAAACCACCCTGCGAGATCGGGACCCCGCTGAGAGCGTACTTGCCGAACCTGCGATACTCTTCAGGGATCGCTGGATTCAACGTCAGGTACTGAGCCGGGATGATCTGATCGGTGTCGATGTTGTCGCCCAAAACGTAGGCAATGCCCTCGATGATCTCGCGCATAGGTCCCCTTCAAATCAAGTCGGGGTGTCTGCCGACCTGCGAGAAATGAAAGCCCCCAGACACCCCGAATTCCTCTCGACGTCATCGCCGACACGCAGGGTGTTTCATCGAAACCCACACGCCGCCTTGGCGGCTGCTCTCGACACACTTGTCGATGAAGTTCATCCCGTCGACGCCGTCGTAGACGTTGGGGTAAATAGTGTCCCGGGTTTCAAACTTCTCGCCGACGGCGCGACGGCACATCGCCTCGTAGGCCGCGGTGTAGATGTTGGCGAACGCCTCGAGATAGCCTTCGGGATGCCCAGAAGGGATGCGCGTCGCTTTGGCGGCGGCTTCCGACAGGTAGGGACCACCGGCACGGGTGTAAATCTTGTGCGGTTCGCCGTTTTTCCGCACGAACATCTTGTTCGGCTCTTCCTGATGCCACTCCAGCGACGCTTTCGTTCCGTCGATCTCGATGAAGATGTCATTTTCCCGACCGTGCGAAATTTGCGAGGCGGTCACGGTTCCCAAGGCCCCATTTTCGAAACGGATCATCGCAGTCCCGTAATCGTCCAGTTGGCGTCCCGCCTCGAAGATTTTCAATTGGCAGCAGACCTGCTCCGGCAGCAGACCGGTAATATATCGGGTCAGGTTGTAGGCGTGGGTGCCGATATCCCCGAAGCATCCCGCAGCGCCGGATTGCTTCGGATCGGTCCGCCAACTGGCTTGCTTTTGCCCTCCGGTCTCCAGGCGGCTTCGGAGCCAACCTTGAATGTAAAAGGCGCGGATCGCTTGGATTTCGCCCAGTTCTCCCGAGAGGACCATTTGCCGCGCTTGCCGTACCAGCGGATGACCGGTGTAGTTGTGCGTGAGGGCGAAGACAACGCCGCTCCGCTCGACCAGACCGATGAGTTCTTCGGCCTGCTTCAAGGTGAAGGTCATCGGCTTGTCGCAAACGACATTGAAACCCGCCTCGATGAAGGCCTTGGCGATGTCGAAATGCGTATGGTTGGGCGTGGCGATGGAGACGAAGTCCACCCGGTCATCGCGCTTTTTCTCGGCGTTTACCATCTCTTGATAAGAACCATAAGCTCGATCGGGTGGAATGTCATAATCCGGTGCCGACGCCTTGGCCCGGTTCGGATCGGAAGACAGCGCTCCCGCGACGAGGACGGCTCGATTGTCCATCACCGCGGCGGTGGCATGCACTCGGCCGATGAACGCGCCCTGCCCACCACCGATGAGTCCCATTCGTAACTTGCGATTGAGAGGGGGATTGGTTGCCATCGCTGAGGCTCCGCTGGTGCCGTTAGATGTTGAATTCGCAATGCCGACAAGATACCGCTTCGGTCACCCCGCTTCCAGAGGCGCGACGACGCCTTCGGTTGGATGACTTTCAAAACAGGCGGATCCGGCGAACTTCAGCCGGGCGCGGCCGGCCTTTGGCAACGGAAAGTGCTGAGAGTATTTCCAATCGTTGAACTATCGGGTATCATGCGTCCAAGTATTCATCCTGGCATCGACGGGTATTCCTCCGTGGGAGAACAGCGCCATGCGGTTCCGATTGGATCGCGTTCACGTTTGGGCCGGCGAAGTCGAAGATCGAGCAGGTGGAGTCGCGAGTAAGCTGGCGGTGTTGGCGGAGGCGGGAGCCAATCTGGCCTTTGTTTTCACGCAACGTCGTCCGGACAAGCCCGGGTACGGGGTGTTGTATGTCGCTCCTCTGACGTCGTCGGAACAAGTGAAAGCGGCGAAGAGCATTGGCCTGCACGAGGTACCTGAACCGGTCGTCATCCGTGTCGAGGGGGACAACGAAGCGGGACTGGCCCACAAACTGACCCGAGCCTGGGCGACGGCCGGCATCAGTTTTCACGAACTGACGATGGTCGTGATGAATGGGAAGTTCGTGGGTTATGCTGCCTTCGACACGGTTCCGGACAGCAATCGGGCAGCCGAGATCCTTGCCGATTTGGGCACGCAAAGCTAACCAGCCGGCGGTTGGGGCAACCGGCCATACAACTCGGTCAGTTCGCGCAGCCGCGCTAAAGGTTGGGCGAGGGAAGTCCCGGGGGGGACACGCCAGCGCCAGTTGCCTTCGGCCACGCCGGGGGTGTTCATTCGTGCCTCGCTGCCCAAATTGAGCACATCCTGCAAAGGGGCGATGGCAATGTCGGCGGTGGAGGACCAGGCCGCCCGGATCAGATCCCAAGCGATGTCGCGGCCGTCGCGGCCGAGATATCGCCGAACGTGATCCTTGACCCATTCCTCGGCATGGAGATACCAGCCGAGTGTTGTGTCGTTGTCGTGGGTGCCGGTGTAGACCACCGAGTGGCGGTCGAAATTGTGAGGTAGATAGCGGTTGCAGGCGTCTCCGCCGAACGCGAATTGCAGCACACACATTCCCGGCAGGCCTACCGTTTGCCGCAGTTGAATC
>CAKZUU010000399.1 GCA_937922175.1 uncultured Gemmataceae bacterium | reverse complement strand
TCGGCTGTCGAAGTTGGACGCCACCCCGACCGTCAGGCCGATCCTGCGGGCGACGGCGAGGACTTCCGGTGCGTCGTCGGCCAATCGCCACGCCTCGGGTCGGCTGAAGTGGTGCCAAAGTTCGTCGAATAGCGAATCAGGATCAGACGATTCGACAAACACGGCACGGACAATCGCCGACCAACGTTGCCTCTCGCGCTCTTCGCTGACTCGCCAATGGGCGGCGGCGTCCCGTCGTTCCTCTTCGTCAAACGCATGGCGAAACCGTTGGGCGATCGTGTTTCGATCCAGATGGCAACGGTAACGTTGGCTGATCTCATAATAGACGTCGATCGCTTCAGGCTCCGGGTGGATCAACGTACCGACGGCGTCGAAGAACAAAGCCCGACTGCCGATAGGCACAAGAGCGGAATTCATCGTCGGCCTCGAAAGCCCTGATGCTTGACGCTCGGAGAATCCGATTCCAGAATCAGCTTATGTCTCGGTCCGATCCGATCGACACTCCCTCGGCTGCTCCGGGCCAGCGCTCAGGGCGTCGCTCCCGCCGCGGTGATCATGCGGCTGTCGAAGCCGTTTCGACTCTCACGATCCCGATCGCCAATTGGCAAGCCAAACTCGGTTGGGCCTTCACCATGTGGGGGTTAATCCCCGTCCTCGGATTGTTTCTCGGATTGTTCGGGGTGATGTTGGGAATTCTGGGTTATCGCCGGGTACGACGCCGACCTGAGGACCTAGGCATTCGACACGCGCTGGGTGCCATCATTCTCGGCGGCATCGAGGTGATTGTCAATTTGGCCGGTCTGGGGTGCATCGTGAAGGGAATCCTCACGATCACCGCGTCATAGTCGTTGTCATCCGCCTCGTCGATAAATCCCTCAAGATCGGTCGGATCGATGGCCGATGATCCCCTTCGGGGGCATCTTGTGCCAGGCTGGAATTACGAAGGACGTGCAAGGTTTCGCCCGCTTTGCGGCGTGGTCCTCCTCGTCCTTTTCTGTTGCCACGGGTGCGTCTCGGCGCGGAAGCGGATTGAGCCGGAAGCTCCTACCTCGACCGCTGACCTTCCTATTGATCCGGTCCGAGTTTACACCGTCGCCTGCCCAGATGCGGTTGAAATCGTGTGGTTGGACCATCCAGATTCGGAATGGATCGGGAGAATCGGCGCCGATGGCTGCTTGAATCTCCCAGCGATCGGATCGATTCGGGTCGAGGGGTTGACCACCGCGGAAATCGCTCGTCAGATTGCCGCACGGTCGGCCGTTTTTCCGGAACGAGTTCAGGTCCGTGTTGCCGAATTCGCCAGCCGACAAGTTTTCTTGTTCGGTCAAGTCGAGGGAGGTCCGCGCGCCGTCGATTACCGGGGGCCCGAGCGAATCATCGATTTGTTGCGTCGAGCCGGGGGGTTGTCGCCGGATGCGGCCCTGAATGAGATTTACGTCCTCCGTGCTCAAGTCGGTGAAGGGATCCCCGCCGAGATCCTGACCGTGGATCTGCCTGCGATTTTGCAACGCGGCGACCAATCGACGAATGTCCGAGTGCAGCCGCTCGACGAAATCTACATCGGCGAGAAGCCGCGCTCGCGAATTCGCCGAGCCCTACCGACTTTCCTCAAGCCCCTCTATGAGGGGGTGGTGGGGTTTATTCCACATCCGGATTGGCGGACGGCCCGACGAGCGACTCATCCCGTGAAGTAGGGTATCGCGGCAAGTGCAATTGCGTCGAGTTTTGCCCCGTGCACTTGGAGGCATCATCTGATGTGACTCCGCGATCTGACCTAGTTTACCGCACGCTGCGGACGACGGTCTTTGAGTGTTTGAGCACATTCCGTTAGCAAACGCGGCCCCCGATAAATCAGTCCGGAGTAGATCTCGACGAGATCGGCCCCGGCATCGAGAAAAGCGACCGCATCATCTGCTCGCAGGATCCCGCCGCTGCCGATCACCAAAGCCTTTGGTCCCGACAGTTCGCGTACCATCGAGACCACCCGCAGGGCTTCAGGGCGTAGTGGCTCTCCCGAAATGCCGCCCGGCAGGTCCTCCGGCGGGAGCCGTACCATCGTGGTGGCCAAGCGAACCGATGTGTTGACGGCGACCAAGCCGTCGCACCAGCCCGACTCGATGAGGGGACAAATCACACGAGCGAGGTTGTCCCGATTCCAAGGCTGACGCTCCTGATCTTCGGGGGGGAGTTTCAGTAAGAGGGGTCGGCGGCGACCTTGACCTTCGGCCGACTCCAAATGACGCAGATGCGTGCCGATCGGTTGGAGCAGGGCGGCACGCAGGCGATCGCTCTGCAGGAGGCTACGCAGCCCCCGCGTGTTGGGGGAACTCAAATTGATGACAAAACCGTCGGCAAAGCGATGTAAGCCCTCCACGAGCGTCCGCAAGTCGTCTCGGGCCGCAAGCAGAGGATCGTCGGCCTTGCGGAGTCGTCCGGGATGCGGTCCGATGTTGCATAAAATCGCCATGCCTCGCAGAGCCGTTGGCTGAAGGCTTTGGAGGTTCATCAATACTTGTTTCAACCCGAGACTGGTGAAGCCGAGTCGATTCCACAGGGCACGCTGGGCGACCAAACGTCGTAACCGGGGCGACACTTGATTTCCGGGCCAAGGCTCGACAAGGATCGTTCCGATTTCGACGAAGCCGGCCCCGAGCCGTTCCAAGCCCGGGACAACGGCCGCGTTCTTATCCAAACCCGCCGCGATTCCAACTCGGTGGCGACAGTGGAAGCCATTCCAGGCGAACGGGTCGGCCACGGGTCGGTTCCACCGCCAAGGCAGGCGTAACAATCGCAGCCCCAGCGTGTGAGCGAATTCCGGAGGCAGGCATCGGATCACCGGCCAAAGCATTTGATAAGCCGACATGAAGAAACTGTAGACACACGAGCGAGTCGCGTCGAACGCGCGAATTCTCGTTGAAGCCGTCGGATTAAGACGAGGCCCCTCCGGAGCTCGCCCTAATTCGGACGGCTTGCGGCGGGTAGCAGGGATTCGTAAATTCACAGAGTTCCTGGCCAAGCCGGACCCGCCCGCTCCGAAAGGGGATGTCATTTCATGTCGAGCGATCCCGCCGCTTCGGTTCCGCCGCCCCAACCGCTGACATTGACACAATGGCTGGTTGTCAGTGTCGCAGCTCTGGGTTTCGCTTTCGACATCTACGAGCTGCTGATGATGCCGCTGATCGCGCGGCCGGCCATTGCCGAGCTTTTGCACTTGCCCGATGAAGCGCCCCAAGTGCGGGAGTGGACAGGATATATTTTCTGGGCCAGCGCGATGTCCGGGGGCTTTTTCGGGCTGATTGGCGGATACCTGACGGATTATTTGGGCCGTCGTCGTGTCTTGACCTACTCCATCTTGCTGTACGCGTTCTCGGCCTTGGCGGCAGGTTTTAGCACGTCGGTTTGGATGCTCCTGATCCTCCGCTGCACGACGTTTATTGGGGTGTGCGTGGAGTTCGTTGCCGCCGTCGCTTGGTTGGCGGAGTTGTTTCCCAATCCCCGTCAGCGGGAGAAAATCCTGGGTTCCACTCAAGCGTTCTCATCGCTGGGCGGTCTGATGGTCACGGGCGCCTACTTTTTGTGCAATCAGTACGCGTCCTCATTACCCCCTTTGATCAACGGGAGCAATTCTGCTTGGCGGTATACCCTGATTTCGGGTGTGATCCCGGCTCTTCCGCTGATCATTATTCGCCCCTTCTTGCCCGAGTCGCCGGTTTGGCAGCGTAAGGTGGCAAGCGGTGGGCTCCATCGGCCGAGTATCATGGCCCTGTTTCAACCCGCCTATCGCCGGACCACCCTCGTAACGACGTTGTTGTTCGCGTGTGGTTATGGTGCTGCTTTCGGCGCGATCCAGCTGGCTCCCCGGATCGTGCCCGGCATGCTAGGCAAGGAGGCCGCCCAATTGAAGGCGAAACGGGAGGCGTACCTGGAAGAAATCAGGACGAATCCCAACAGCAGCAAAGCTCGCGAGCTTCTCATGGAGATTCAGGAGAAACGTCGGCCCATCGAGGAAAAGGTGAGCGCGGTGCAGGCATTTCAGGAGGTGGGCGGTTTGCTGGGCCGCATCGCGCTGGCCATCGCCGCAATGTATATCTCCAGCCGGCAAAACCTTTTGCGGATCTTCCAGTTGCCCGGGTTGATCATTGTGCCGCTGGTTTTCTTTTATCCGGGGCGCAATTTGATGGGTGAAAACAACCTGTTGTGGATGCAACTGGGCATGGCAGCGGCGGGCTTCTGCACGATCGCGCAGTTCAGCTTTTGGGGCAATTATCTCCCGTTGGCCTATCCCGCTCATTTGAGAGGGACGGGCGAAGGTTTTGCGGCCAACGTCGGCGGTCGCATGATCGGTACGTCGATGGCCCTGGTCACGACTCAGTTGGCTGGGGCCGGTTTCATCCCCGGGACCATCGAGCCTCATCGCGTCGCCTTCGCCGCGGGATGCATCGCGTTGGGGGTGTATCTGGTCGGTTCCCTATTAACCTTCTTCCTACCTCAACCCGCGCATGCCCCCACTCACGAATGAGCCTTCCGGATGACTTGTGGGAATTGCCGCATTGCCATGTCGGCCATCAGGTCCTCGTCTTTCGGAGTGTCACAAGCACCAACGAGGTGGCCGCCTCACTCGCCGACGATTTAGCTCACGCAGGCGTCGCCATCCTCGCTGAATCCCAATCGGCAGGACGAGGGCAGTACGGACGGTCCTGGTTCGCTCCCCCCGGAAGCTCAGTGCTCCTTTCTGTCCTTATGTTTCCTCCTCCCGAACTTCGTCGCCCCGCCTTGCTGACCGCTTGGGCCACGCTTGCCGTCGCCCAAACCGTCCAAACGATTTGCCACGAGGTTCCCTCACTGAAGTGGCCCAATGATGTTCTCCTCCGAGGTAAAAAAGTGAGCGGCGTCCTTATCGAACAGGGTCGCGGCGTCGTCGCTGGCATTGGCTTAAACGTCAATCAAACTTCCGAAGAGTTTGCAAAGGTGCAACTCCCCTGCGCCATCTCGTTAGGCAGCGTCGTCGGTCAGCCGCTTGATGTGTTCGCGACGGCTCGATTGCTCTTGGGCTATCTCGACCGATTGTACGATCAAATAATGCGCGGTCAGTTGACCGATCTGGAAGTCCAGTGGAATTCGCTCCTCCGTCTACTCCACCGCGAAGTCCTCGCCGAATTGTTCGATGGCACGGTGTTCCGTGGCCAGCTTATCCAAGCCTCTTTCGATTTTCTTCAGCTTAAGCGTCCCGACGGCTCCCCGGTGAGTTTACGGCCGGAACAGGTGAAATCGCTCTCTGCTTGCGACATGTTGGGTCGCTAATTCGTTCATCCCATCCCATCGTTGGAAGGATCGTCAACCTTTCTCGATTCGTGAAATCTAAGGTTGTGTCGCCAGACGAGCTACCTTTCGACAAAAATCTAAACGATAGGATATGAATCAAGATGATATATAAACGTCTTTTATGCGATGAAGAAACGGTAATTAGGAGAATCTCTGTTTCAGCTGATGATACTCTGCCGGTGTGTCCAGGTCGATAAGTACATCAGGATTGTTCACACTGATTTCTAATGTTTCAGCCGGATACTGTCGCAAGTAGACGTTTAATCCTAACTCTGGATCAAAACGAGAGATGAGAGCATGGTGATGCCATCGAATCAAGGTGGGATGGCCACGCCGCCCTTTGTAAACGGGGACGGCAATCGAGTACTCGGGATGGTTCGAAAACGTCGCGGCCAGTTCCCGAACGAGGTCGCTGTCGAGGCAAGGGTGGTCCGCGGGGACTAAGAGCCAGGGCGATTCGGGCGGGCACGAAAAGCAACGAAGAAGATAATCCAGGGCGAATTGGACGGTCTGCCGCATATGGGTCGTGGGGTGCGGGAGTTCGAGGCGAAGGGCGCTCGCCTTTTCGACCAAGGAGGCCAAACGGTTCTGGCCCGGCGCGACAACGACG
>CAKZUU010000398.1 GCA_937922175.1 uncultured Gemmataceae bacterium | reverse complement strand
CCCAACCTCACTTCCATCGAATTGGATTGGGGCAATTCACCAATGGCTTTCAGCATCGTACATCCTCCACCACCTAAAGCAGTTGCGGTAATCGACCATAAAGATGGAAGGCACGCTCGATGAGGTTTCGGAAGTCCCGAGGATTCCGTAAAATCTGCTGCACACTGGCACGATCGGAGCGAGTCCCATGAGCGCAGGCATTTCGTGTGTGCTGCAGGTCGCAGAACAATTCACGATCTACCCCCGTCAGGCGAGAGAACAGATCACGCTCGGCTTGCTGCCGAGTCTGATAGTTCAGTGGGTCAGCAGTCGAGTCCAAAATGTTCCCCGCTCGAATGAGAATCGCTTCGTAACATAAAATGATGGCTCGGAAGTAATCGCTACGTTGGATCGCCGTGTTGGCCGATTGTTGAACACGATCGGCGAATGTTCCCCGGATGGACCATTGCAGCCGATCATTGAGCAACGCGGCCAGTTGAGCCTCGACGACATCGGCATAGTCCGTTGTTCGATTCCGCAGTTGTTGAGCCTGGGTGCGAGCATTGCCCAGTTGATTGGTGTTTTCCCAGAACCATGCCAATTCGGCGTCGCGATTCAAACAGCGAGCCACGGGTTCGTAGTTTCCTGTGACGTTGAGAATCGCGGCTGCTTCCGTGGCATCAACGAGTTTCTGGCAGATGGGCAATTCGAGAACCGGAGTCATGTCCCCTTGTCGCGCCTCGAACACCCCAGAGTAAAAGGACACCCGTTGAATCGAGTGTGTCCAGCGCATTAAGGAGATGAGGAACGTAGCGATGACCGGTTGATGGCGAAACCCGTGACTGATGTCGAAAGCGACATCGTTGCCTCGGGGAATATTTTCAAACAAAGCCCGAGCAATTTGTTGCTGCGATTCCGCTGCCAACGCTTCCCCGGTCAGAAACAACCGAATGTCGAGAGAGGAGGAATGCGCGTTCAAAACTTGTTGCCAATTCTGGAGTACGGCTGCATCCACATTTCTTGCAATCACTCGGTCATCGAGTTGACAATACTGTTCGACCACTTCATCGGGATGAGACAGAGTTTGATTCAATTCAGACCAAATCGATGCTGAGGTTCCTAGGACGATCCAGCGATCGATCGGCGTGCCGATATCTTGAAGAAAGCGAATCAGTGCTGTACCAAAGAGCGATGTCGTTTGCAGAAACTCCCCACCGTCTGGTCGCGTAAACCGATAAGTGGTGGTTCGATAACTGGAGCGCTTGTCTTGAGGAGAGACTTTCTGTCCAGTCCCGATGAAGCTAACAACCGTGGTGGGCATGTCAATTCCCTCATTTATGCGGAGCATCGAGCATTGGTAGGCCACCGTCGTTTGCGAGATTGGGTAGACTCACTTGCGGTCCACCTTCGCGCCCCGTGCGGTCGTTGGCGACGAACCACTCGTAGGCTTTGCCCTCGGGATGCGGCGGCACAAGATCGCCTTGTCCCTGTTGGCGAGCCCGTGGGTAGTGGGTCGGTAGGCTGTCCGCGTGCCCGGTCGCCATCTTCAGCCACGCGGCGATGAAGGGCACTTGCTCAAATGACGCTGTAGGAGCATACGAGGTTCGCACAACATCCTGGAATGCCTGGATGAGTGCATTTCGATCCGCCTCGGTTGGCGACGTATCCTCCAGCGTGGAGTAGATCTGCTTCCAGCCATTGCCATCATGGAGATGCGTGCCCTTGCCATCATGGAGATGCGTGTTGGTCGCGTCGATCTCCAACCGGACGCTGCCGAAGCCGAGGGGCTTGCCGCCGCCGAAACGGTGGTAGTGATGGTCCGGCAGGTTCAGCAGCCAGAGCAGCGCCCCCAGTTCGACCTTCGACAGGTTGGTCACGTGAATATCAAAGGTGAACACGGTGTCGGCTCTGACCCAACCCTGAATCGAGCGGTTCTGGTTGTCGCGTTGGTCCTGGCCATCGAGTTGGGGTCGGCGGTACTCCTGAAAGTGTCCGTCGTCGGCCTGCTGGGTGCGATCTTGCGCCCCGTTGTCCCAGTGGCCCTCGGGTAGTCCCTTGTGATGCGGATAAACCTTGCGGCCGCGCAGACCTTTGCCGGGGGAGTAACCGGCATCTTCCTTACTTAGACCGTTTTGCTGAGCTTCGCCGTTCGGAGAAGCAGCGACGTAGAAGCGGGCCTGTTGCGGCTTCGGCTGACCGAGGATCGCCAGCGGAAGGCCGGGTGTGCCGAAATTCTCAATCGCCTGTTCTTTCGGTGTCAAGCACGTCACCGGCCCGATGCGAAGATTGCCCTTGTAGGCCCCGTGCCCTTTCTGATTGACCCAGCCGAAGACGCGATCGGCAGGCGAAAGTTGCGAAAGGGTGGTCGCAGGATGGAGCGACTCCGGGAGCAAAGACAGGGGCGATGAGTCGAACAGACGGCGAGAAATCATTACGGGGTACAAAGCCGTCACCTGCCCATCACGGAAAGCGGCGTAACACAGCGTTCCCGTGGAGAGTTGTCGCTCGTCGGGGCCACCGACAACCTGTCGTGACCAAACCGAGTTGTTGAGTGCCGGCGGGCCTGCCATCCCAGCGCGACGCTCCTCATCATGAATCGACTGGTAGTTGGTGATGAGTTCGCACCACTGTTGGCGGAGTTCAGCCGATAGGGGGTGTAAGAGCGGTTCTTTTCGAGTAGTGAAGAACACGCGCTCATCATGCTTGCGGTCGATGTTGCGGTTCGTGATGCAGACGTAGCCATCTACCTCGATCGCGTGATCTGGCCGTACTCCGGCAGTCTGACCACGACGAAAGATTCTATTGACCCCCCAGAAAGCAAATCGTCCACTTCGGTGCTGGACTTCCACCAGCCAGCAAGTGACTTCATCACCATGTTGCGGCAGTGAATTATCACGGTAATACACACAATTACAACCACCTTCCTGACCAGTCCGAACATCGTATCGAGGTAGCCAGGCAGCATACATCGGCCCGTGCGGTCGTCCGGTCGGCTCGATCGTAGACGTGCCCGGAAGCAGTTCGATCTGACCATTCACGACACGGGCAGGTACGAGAGCCAACCCGTCTCTTGCTGGCATCCGGTCGGCAAGTCGATCCTCATGCCCCGGGAACACCGCCAGCCGCGAGTTGGTAACTGCCTCGTAGGCCGATCGCAACATTCCCTTGATGGATGTGGGCGGGATGTACGGCTTGCCCTCGGCATCGATGCGCACGGGGAAACTCTTGTGGCCCTTCTTGATTCCATGAGAGGGATCATCGCGATCGTATTCGATCACCTGAGCGGCATCGGGCACGAGCAGCGGAGTGACAACGGTCATCTTCACCCGGATGACGCCGGTGTAGCGATCGGGGTGCAGGACG
>CAKZUU010000397.1 GCA_937922175.1 uncultured Gemmataceae bacterium | reverse complement strand
GGCGAGGTCGGCGTCGGCCGGGGGGAACGCCTTCTCCGGCGCTGGCCAACCGCTGTGTCAAACTAAGATAACCGAATGATCGACGCGGACCGGCCGGCGGTGATCCTCGCGCCGATGGAAGGTGTGACAGACGCCCCGATGCGGGCTTTGCAAGGCGAACTGGGTGGCTTCCACTTCGCCGTCACAGAATATTTCCGTATCAATCAAAGTCGGCCAGGGACCAAGGCTCTGGGACGCCACATGCCCGAATTGTCGAATCAAGGGCGAAGCGTCACTGGCCTGCCCGTGCAGATGCAATTACTGGGCGGCGACCCCGACCGACTTGCGCAAGCGGCGGAGATGGCGTATCGGCTCGGGGCCTGGGGGATCGACCTGAATTTCGGATGTCCCGCCGCGACGGTGAATCGGCACGATGGCGGAGCCACGCTGCTGAAATATCCTCATCGGATCCGGGATATCGTTCGAGCCGTGAGGCAAGCCTTGCCCGCGGCAATCCGCGTTTCGGCCAAGCTGCGGTTGGGGTGGGATGACTTGGCCGCGATCGACACCAACGCCGACATGGCCGCTGAAGGGGGCGCTTCGTGGTTGACCATTCATGCCCGCACGCGGATGCAGGGCTACGCCCCGCCCGTCTATTGGACCCGGATCGCCCAAGTTCGGAGGCGGCTCGGCATCCCTATCATTGCGAACGGCGACATCTGGACTCTGGACGATTTACGCCGATGCCGCGACGAAACAGGCTGTCAGCATTTCATGCTCGGGCGAGGAGCGTTGGCTGATCCGTTCTTCCCCCGACGGGCGGCTCGCTTTCTGGCGATGGGGAGATTCGAGGTCGAGGAATCTGGTCCGATCGATTGGCACGCGTTGATGACTCGATTGGTTTTCTGGACCCAGCGTCTCGAGCCACGGGCCCTTCCCCGGGTTGGCTTGCGGATGAAGCAATGGCTCCGATACGCGGCGGTGCACGGAGGTTTTGCGGAGTTCGAGGCCGTCAAACGGTGCCGCAGTGCCGATGAAATCCTCGAACTTCTCCGGGCGCGGGCGGTGCCATCCAAGGGTGTGGGTTACGCCGAGACCCAGGTGATGCGAGCTTAGCCCGAGGATCTGCCGCTCACCGAAGTCGGCTCCGAGTAAGTGGCGAAACTGTTTTCGGTTTCCCAAAGGGTCACCTCGACCACGGGATAGCCTTCAGATTTGACAAAGTGGAAAATCAGTCGGGCGATGTTTTCCGCAGTCGGGTTGACGTCGATAACGTAAACCGGCTCATTCAGTTCGCGGAGAAAGGGCAGAACAGGATCGTCGCGATGCAGGATCATTTTGTGGTCCAGAGTCGCATCGATCCACCCGCCGACGACGCGTTTCACTTCGCTGAAATCGACGACCATTCCCAGGCGATCGAGAGTTTGTGTTTGCAGGACGATGACGGCCTTGCCGTTGTGTCCATGCAAATGGCGACATTTCCCCTGATAGTCCAGAAGGCGATGGCCGTAACAGAAGTGGATCTCGCGCGTGATGCGGAACATCGGCGGTACTCCGTCATGCCAGGGCTGAAAGTCGTCCGTCGTCGTTCCGGGGACTCCAAGCACCTAGGCATCGTATGTGGTTGGGTCAGCGACGCCCGCCTGGACAAAAGCACGGCGACGCTCGGCACATTTATTACACCGGCCACAGTGCGTTCCCAAAGGACCGGGCCGCATGCACGACAGGGTATACTCCAACGGATAGTTTTGCCCGCGTCGGATCACGTCGGCTTTGGACAATCGGAGATAAGGCCAAATGATGCGGATTCGCCCGGAGACGGCACGGTTGACGACCTCTTGCATCAGGGCGAAAAAGGCCGGTGAGGCATCCGGAAATGGATTGGCCGCTAAAGGGGCTAGCGCCAAATCGGGGATGTCATGAAGGTGACACCAGATCAGAGCCTTTCCCAGAAGCAGTAGGTTTCGACCGGGGAGATACACTGCTTCGTCGGGGGTGTCGTCGGCGGGAATATCCTCGCCGGTCAGACTCCAGTGAGTTCCATACAGGTCGTCCACGGGGACATGCAATTCGATCAGAGGGCGGATGCGTTCGGAACGAACCGCGCTCAAAAACCGCTGCAATTGGAGCAACTCGGTTTGTTCCCAACAGGTCCCTGCCCGGATATAAATTGGCTGAACCCAAGGTCGATGCTGGGCGGCCTCGCACAGCAGCACGGCGCTGTCCAATCCGCCGGAAACAAGCACGGCCAGCGGCCGCCGCGAATCACGCAGGGTCTCGAGTGTCATCGTCACCATTTTAGGTCGGGCGTCGAAGCCGAGTCGATGTCTCGAAATATCGCTGACGTGACGTCGAGAAGTTATGATGACAAAGGTTGGATCAATCCACGGGTCAGCGAATCTCGTCTGAAGGTCAAAGCCCGGGGCAGTGTCGAATCCGAGACGGTCGATCAATGTCTGGGGGTGACCTGAGCCGGAGGGTTGGCATGCGATGGGGAGTCATCGTTCTGATGGCCGCCGCCACGGTGATTCGTGCGGTTGAACCGGACCGTCGGTCGCTCGCGGAGCAAGCCGAGAAGATTCTCCGAAAAAACTGTCACCGCTGCCACGGCCGGGATGGGGCCATTGAGGGGGGCTTCAACTACGTCATGGATTTGCCGCGACTCATTGCGTCGCGGAAGGTGGTTCCTGGCAAGCCGGAGGACTCGCCCTTGTGGAGGCGCCTTGCCAAGGACAGCATGCCTCCGGCGGGTGAGGAACCCCGACCCGACGAAGCGGAGCGTCTGATCCTTCGCCGATGGATCGAAGAGGGCGCACCCGCATTGACCGAAGCCTCGCCGCGCCCGCTCATCGCGTCGACCGACGTTTTTCGCTGGATTCTCGATGACTTGCGACAATTCGATCGCCGTTCTCGTCGCTTTTTGCGGTATTTCTCCCTCGTCCCGCTGTATCAACAAGGAGCCAGCGCGGATGAACTGCAAACGTATCGTCACGCGGTTTCCAAGTTGGTCAACAGTTTGTCGTGGAATCCGCGGATTCGTGTGCCCGTCGCCGTCGGTCCGCATCAGTTGTTGTTGCGGATCGACCTACGCTGGTACACCTGGGATGCGAATCTTTGGAACCGCCTCTTAGCGGAGTACCCTTACGGGGTCATCGAAGACGGTGCGGCCAGCCGCGCCGTCGTGGCGGCGACGGCGACGAAAATGCCGCTCGTTCGCGCCGATTGGTTCGTGGCGACCGCGTGCCGACCACCATTGTACGTTGATCTGCTGCAATTGCCGGCCTCCTTGGCCGAGTTGGAACGGCAATTGCGCATCGACGCGTTGGTGAATATCCAGCAAGAGCGAGTCGTCCGGGCCGGCTTTAACGGTTCGGGGATCTCGAAAAACAACCGCATCATCGAACGTCACGAATCCGTCCACGGTGCCTATTGGCGGACCTACGATTTCGACGCCATCCCCCAGAATCTGGTTGAACGTGGCCTGCTTGCCCCCGATCCTCGGAACATATTCGCCTTTCCCTTGGGGCCTGC
>CAKZUU010000396.1 GCA_937922175.1 uncultured Gemmataceae bacterium | reverse complement strand
AGACTCTTGGAGGTCATTCTCTCCTGCCCTCCGCCGATTTATGCTAACTGCCACCCTCGACTCGACCATAAGAAAATCACGCGTTCACGGACGAGAGTGAACAAGTTGGATTGACCAGCGAGCGAGATACGGAGGGGTGTTAATGCTTTGGCATCAGAAGCACCGCAACCGAAGGCCAAATGGAACTGTAATCGTCCACGAGTCGTTGGTCGCCAAACGAATTTTCGATTTCGTCGATAGATCGCTTACTCAATTTGTTTGATGACATTAGCAGATCATCTCTTTGGCCGAAGACGCACGGGGTTGTTTTTTTGGAAAGGAACTAATTTCATTGAGAAGACTGACGTTTTCATGGTTTTCATGATGGTATCGATCTGTGTGCCCGAGCCGAGGAAACGACACTTCCGCCCATCGCTTGTGGGAGGACATTCGTTCGCAGAATTGCATTGATCCTCAGTTGGACGGCAACTAACCCGAAGTTCACCGCGCCTGAGTGGGATACTCTCCGAGACGATCTGGGCATCCGTCGATTAACCGATTGACGCCATGTTGCTTTGGGACCTGCGAGATTCGTCCAACGATATCGGAAGGAGATCGTGTCGTCGCCGGTCTCTGATCCTGACACGCATGTCGAACGCCCGCCGCATGGCTCGTCAGCTGGGGAGGACTCGGAAGCTGTCTCATGGGCGGCACACAGGGACGACGGGGGATTCATCGTGGCCCGCTGACTCGACCCACGGTTGACGTCGCTTCCGACGTCCCTTGCCACGAGCCGCTTGCTTTCCGGCCGGGGAACGCTTACATTCCTCATCACTTCCCGATGTTTCTGATCCGCGAGGGACTTATGAAACTGCGGCTGTCCATCATGATGTTTTTGCAGTTTTTTATTTGGGGCGCGTGGTATCCGCTGGTGTTCGATTACGTGCCGAGCCTGGGCTTCAACACGGACTGGCAAGTTCCCCTGGTCCTGGGCACCTTCAATCTGTCGGCGTTAGTGGCGATGTTTTTCAGCAATCAGTTTGCCGACCGGAAATTTGCGGCCGAAAAGTTCCTCGCCTTCAGCCATCTGATCGGCGGTTTGGCCATGATCGGACTGTCGTTCATCAAGCGGCCAGACGGTACGACGCCTGCCCCGTACTGGCCCTTCTTCGGCCTCATGCTGCTGCACACCCTCTTCTACGTCCCCACCATCAGCATCACCAATGCCATTGCCTTTGCCAATTTACAGGACCCGGCGAAAGATTTCGGCAAGGTGCGGCTGTGGGGCACGATCGGATGGATTGCCGCCGCGTGGCCCTTCGTCTTCATCTTGGTGGATTGGGCCAAAGTCCCGTCGCTCGGCGATGTGGGATTCGTCACGTGGTTGGGCGAGGCACTCGGCTCGCCTCTGACGGGCGCGACCCTGCGCGAAGCAACCCGCTACACCTTCCTGGCCGCGGGGATAGCGTCGCTGGTTTTGGCGGCGTTCAGTCTCATCTTGCCACACACCCCGCCGAAAACCTCGGGCGAACCGCTGGCCTGGCTGGAAGCGATCAAGTTCTTACGCAAGCCGTATCTTCTGATCTTGTTCATCGTGACGTTCATCGATGCGGCCGTGCACCAAGCCTATTTCTACTGGACCGCGACGTTTCTCAAAGAGGGGGTGAACCTGCCCGGCAACTGGGTGATGCCGGTGATGAGCATCGGCCAAATCGCCGAAATCTTGACGATGGCCATCTTAGGCTATGTCCTTAAGACATTGGGCTGGCGTTTCACGATGGTGATCGGCATTTTGGGTCATGCTGGCCGCTTCGCTGTCTTCGCCTTCGCCCAATCGCTTCCCGAGGCGTATCGCCAACCGGCGGCCATTCTCATCAATGTGCTGCACGGTATTTGTTACGCCTTCTTCTTCGCCACGCTCTATATCTTCATCGACGAATATTTCCCCAAAGACATTCGCGCGAGCGCTCAAGGGCTGTTTAATATGCTGATCTTGGGCGTTGGTCCATTCGTGAGTAATTTTGTCAGCGGTCGATTGGCAACGATGTTTGCCACCGCCGTGAACGAAGCGGGCAACGTCACTGCCGTCGATTTTCCCAGTGTCTTTCGTGTGCCCCTCTTGGCGGCAGTGGTCGCTGCGTTGTTGCTGTTGGTGTTGTTCCATCCGCCGAAAGGAGATCGAGGCGACGTGCCGACCTGAAGCAACGCCCAAGCAAGCGCACGGAGTGAGGCGGACTTCATTCAGGGGCATACACGGTTCGGCCTCCATCGACCGGCAAACACACGCCGGTCACGAAGTCGTTATCGAGAAACGCCAAGACGGCCAAGGCGACGTGTCGGGGGCTGCCCTCGCGCTTGACGAGCGTCGCCTCGATGGCCTGGCGCCTCTCCGCGGCCGGCAGGTCGGGAGGCAACATCACCGGACCGGGTAACACGCAATTGACCCGCACCTTGGGGTTGCGATGCCCCAACTCGACGGCCAAACAACGGGTCAGCGTGCTGACCGCGCCCTTGGAGGGGAAGTAGGCGGCATAATCGAGGTACGGTCGAACCTCCGCCCAATCTCCGATGTTCACGATCAAGCCGCCTTCGGCCTGTCGCACCATTGCCAACCCCGCGTGCTGAGCACAGAGGAACGTCCCCAGAGTGTTCGTCTCGAAATGCTTGCGAACATCGGCGGCCGTCACGTCCTCCAACCGCTTGCGTTCCCAGATGGCGGCACAATTAACCAGGACATCGATGCGGCCAAAACGTTCTAACACCCGTTCGACCATGGCGCGGACCGCCGATTCGTCTGTGAGATCGGCGGGGACAGCCATTGCCGGAATGCCGCGTTGATTCCATGCCGCGACCGACTTTTCCGCCTCATGTGCCGAAGTGCGGTAGTGGATCGCCAAGGCGAAACCGCGTTCCGCCAATGCGTCGGCGACAGTCGCTCCGACTCGCCTCGCTCCGCTTCCGGTCACAACCGCCACCCGTTGCCGCGACACTGTTCGATTCCTCCGTCAGGCCTCGGTCCTGCTCCATCCGTTGCCGTCCAACGCCGGAACGTCAAGTCAACGAGGCCAGACCGCGAAGCCCTCCGTCCGCGATGAGAGATTTCTGAGGCACCGCTCGATCGCTCTGTAGCCCTTGGAGCCACGGCCGGTGCGAACTTGTCGGTGTCATCGGGGTGTCAGTTCATACCATACTCAACAACGCCCCGCCCTGAAAAGGAGAACCTTCGATGAAACTGAAACCGCAGCCGATCTTCCTGTTGACCCTCAGCGCGAGCCTGTTGTTTTTCTGCGCCTACGCCATTGGACAGCGATATGTGGCACCGATCAGTTGGCCGGAGCCGCCCATCGTGACGCCTGGGGAAGGAACGGCCCCGCCTTCGGATGCGATCGTCCTCTTCGATGGCAAAAATCTCGACGCATGGGAAGGGGTGAAGAAAACTACCATTGATCCAGACGGTGGCTTCACGGTCAAAGAATTCCTCAAAACGAAGCAGCCGTTCGGCGACATCCAGTTGCATCTGGAGTTTGCCACTCCGAATCCGCCCCGCGGCCGCGACCAAGGCCGAGGGAACAACGGCGTGGGCTTCATGAATGCCCGTTACGAAATCCAAATCCTGGACTCCTATGAAAATAAAACCTATTTCGAAGGGCAGTGTGCGGCTGTCTATAACCAACGTCCGCCGATGGTGAATGCGTCACGCAAGCCGGGTGAATGGCAAACCTATGATATCGTGTTCACCGCTCCGCGATTTTCGGCGGATGGGAAAGTTGAGAAACCTGCTTATTTTACCGTCTTTCACAATGGTGTCTTGGTGCAGAACCATACCGAGGTGTTAGGAAATACTTACTTCGAGCGAAAACCGCATTATGAAAAACATCCCGACAAAGAGCCGCTGGTACTAATGTATCATGGTGATCCGGTTCGCTTTCGCAATATTTGGGTCCGTGAATTCAAAGAATTGGAAGGCAAGCCGAAGTGAGATGTTAGGATCGTTGGCGGCATCATCCTGCGGATACCAAGACATCAGTCGGAGATGGATCGAAGGTAAGTCGCGGCCTGCTCCGGCGGGACGGGGTTGATGTTCATCGCCGAGGCCCACTCAAACCCCGCGATTCCCGTGAGCCGCGGCAAAATCTCCAAGTGCCAATGCGAATCGTCACGATCAAGTTCAAACGGCGGTGATGAGTGCAGAAAGAAATTGAACGGCGGATGACGTAATCCACGATCCAATCTCCGGAGAAATCGGCGAAATACCTCTGCCAGTTCCTCCACGGCCGACGGCTCGAGCCGTTCAAAATGGCTTTGATGGAGTTTGGGCAAAATCCAGCATTCCGCTGGAAATCGGGCCGCGTAGGCCGACAGGACGATGAATCGCCCAGACTCCAAGACCACCCGCTCGCCAACAGAGCGCTCCGTTTGGATGAAGTCGCAGAAGATGCAGCGCTGCGTGGCATGGTAATATCGCTGGCCGGCCAACCACTCGCGGGCCATCAAATCGGGTGGAGTCGGGATCGCGATCAACTGCGCATGAACATGTTCCAGGGAAGCACCCGCCGCTGAACCTTGATTGGTAAAAATCACTGGGTAACAAGGCCGTTGCAAGCCGCCCAGAAAACGTAAACGGTCTTGGAAGGCGAACAAAAGTTCGACAAACTGCTGGGTCGATAACCGGGCCAGGTTAGCCTCGTGTTCGGGACTGGCGACGATGACCTCGTGCAGACCAGGAGCGTCGGCCCGTTGAAACAGCCCCT
>CAKZUU010000395.1 GCA_937922175.1 uncultured Gemmataceae bacterium | reverse complement strand
GGTCACCTTCGGGGCGATCTTCTTCGTCGCCGGCTATTTCCTGTTAGGAACGGAGGGGCTGCCCTTCTTCTTCGCCGGTTTAACACTTCTGATCGTCGGCAACGGTTTGTTCAAACCGAATATCTCGACGATGGTGGGCAAACTGTACCCGCAGGGCGACGCCCGAGTCGATTCGGCGTTCACCATTTTTTATATGGGCATCAACATCGGCGCGTTCTTGTCGCCGATCGTCGCCGGGGCTATCGCCTCGCGTTATGGGTATCACGCCGCATATCAGGCAGCCGGAGTCGGCATGCTTGTTTCGCTGGCTACCTTCGTCCTGTTGCAATCATGGGTTCGCGAGGCAGCACCCGGAGTAACCGAGACCGGCGAGACAACGGCCCGTATCGCCGCAATTCCGGCCGAAATCCAAACGCGACGCAATCTGGCTTTGCTGATTTTTTTTGGCATCAACATTCTGTTTTGGATGGCCTTCAAACAGAATGGCAACGCCTTGGCTGTTTTCGCCCGCGATTACACGGACCGAACTCCGCCACCGTGGCTGGCGGAGACACTGCATCAAAGCGGATTGGCGAAGGTCTTTTTGGACAAGCAGGGAAGAGAATTCCCGGCGGCGTTGCAGGCTTCGATCAATCCATTTTTCGTCATCGTGTTCAGCCCCTTGATGGTGGCGGTCTGGCAGGCCTTGCGCCGCCGTGATCTGGAACCCTCGACCCCCGGGAAATTGGTGCTGGGGTTCGGTTTGTGCACTCTCGCCTTTCTGTACATCGGTGGGGTTTGGCGAGCGGCTGGCCCGGACCTGTTATCGCCGGCGGTGTTGCTCGTCACCTACGCCTTGATCACCCTGGCCGAACTATGTCTTAGTCCGATGGGGCTGTCGCTGGTGAGTAAGTTGGCCCATCCCCGAACGCGAGCCGTCTGGATGGGCGGGTTTTTCGTGTCGACGGCGATTGGCGGCTATCTCTCCGGCGCGGTTGGTCATTTCTGGGACAAATGGGATCGTTACCCGGAGCGAACCAACTTCTTTTTCCTGTTGGCCGGGTCATCGTTCCTCGCGATGCTGCTGATGCTCGCCTCGTACCGAGTGATCGCGTCAGCACTGCCAGCGACGAGGAGATGACTCCGACCAACGCGCGACGGTTACCGGCCCATGAGCGCCGACCGGCGAACCCGGGGCTATGGCTTCAGTCGCCCTCAGCCGGTCATTTGATTTCGTTGAACACGATGTCCTTGAACGTTACTTCCATCGGTCCTCCGGCATGGAGTTGGAAGGCGATGATCCCCTCATCGGGCAACTTCTCAAACTCTTGATCGACTGCCGTCACGCCGTTGATCCGGATGGTGACGTGTTTGCCAACGACTTTGATCGAGTAATCGTTGAAGTCGTCGTTTTTGAGGATGGCATTGATTTGATTGCGGTCGGCCATTTTCATCATGCCGCCGAAATTCTCACCATACAGGCTACCCCACCAACCCTCGCCGATGTCGGCCTGGGGTCCGGTGACGGCGAATTTAGCGGCATCGTGGACGTGGCTGCGGATTTGGACCCCGCTGTTGCCCTTGCCCTCTTTCAGCCGAACTTTGAAGCTGAGTGCGAAATTCTTGTAGGTTTTCTTGCTGCAAAGGAAGGTGTTGAAGGTGAGTCCTTTGGCGCCGGAGTTGCCGACGATCGAATTGCCTTCGATCTTCCAATACTGCATCAAACCTTCCCAATTCGGGGGGTCAAGAAAGTCAGCAGCGCGGACAGTTGTCAGGCTGCACGACAACGCCAACAGTGCGGTGAGAGTCGGTCGAAGCATGATGGATCTCCCAGAGACAGCGGCAACGCCCGAAGGTGTGGAGCGTGTTCTACGGCGCTGGCCGAGAGTCGGCCTCCCCGGCCGTCGGATTCTCCGCGATGGCCGAGTCAATATCGGGGCGCAACCGCAACCGAATCTCGCCGTAGGGATGATCTTGTTCGAGTTCGAGCAGGAATCGGCGAACCATTTCGAGAATGGCCAGGAACATGCCGATCAACCGCCGGCGGGTATGCGGTGGTTCAAACAGATCGCGGAACCCACATTCCCCTGTCACCCGTAACCGTTGGAGGGCGCGGTCAATGTACACATGCTGCGGGGTGTCGTCCACGATGATCGGCGTGGGCTGCAAGGCCTCGGCCTCGCGCATCATCCGACCGAAGGCACTGACCAGGTCCCAGAGTTCCACGGGTCGAAGTCTTGGCCGGCCTTCGTCTCCCTCGCTGTCAGGGTCCGCCTCGACCCCGCGCGGATGTCGGAGACCCTGCTGCTCCGCCCGCTGTTCCAGTTGGTTGGCAGCATCTTTGAATCGGCGATATTCGATCAATTGCTTGACCAACTCCACCCGCGGGTCGTCCTCATCGCTGACGGTCGAGTCCTCGCGTTGCGGCAGAAGCATACGGCTTTTGATTTCCATCAGCGTTGCCGCCATGACGACAAATTCTCCCGCTTGTTCCACGTTGATTTGTTGCAGCGTGTTCAGGTATTCCATGTACTGGTCGGTGATCCGACCGATGGGAATATCGAAAATGTCCACCTCGTTCCGCTTGACCAGATAAAGCAGCAGATCTAAAGGTCCGCGAAATGTTTCCAGGTGGATCGTGATGTCAGCGGTCATGAGCGAGGCTCGGTCGTCCGTGAACGTGGGATCGAAGGCCTCAGCGGCGGAAAAAGAACTGTTCCGCGGTCCGGCGCAACAGGTAGTCGCGGTCCTCGTCGGTCAGGAACGAGAGTCGCTTGCGGATCAGGTTGATGCTCGCGGCGTAGGTATGGGGCTCAAGAATCTGGAAGGGACAATCGCTTTCCCACATGCAGCGCTTGGCGGTAAACGCCTCGAGCACTTTTTGAATGAGCGGAGCCAAATCGTCATAGGGCGGTTGTTTTCGGCCCAAGGCATAAAACGCGCCAATTTTGACCATGACGTTTTTGTGTCGAGCAAGGTCGCACAACGCGTCCACCTCCGTTTGCCGGATCTCGCCATCAATGCCGATCCGAGCCATGTGATCGATGATGACCGGAGTGTCGGGAAACTTTCGGCACATGCGATCGAGTTCCGGCAAGGCGTCGGGGTTGATCAAACAGCTGATGCCCAGTTTTTCCCGAGCCGCTGTGTCGAACATCTTCGCGAATCCCGCAGGTTGCAACCAACGCTCGACCGGCTGTCGACTCAAGGCAGGGTAGATGCGGAAGGCGCGAACCCCCTGTCGAGACAGACGAGTCATCTCGCGAGCAGGGTCGGCACCGAGAGGATCGACGATGGCTGTGCCTGCAAACACTTCCGGGTACAGAGCCATCATGTTGAGCATGTAAGAGTTGTCGAAGCCATAGTACGACATCTGAATGAGGTTGATTCGGGCGACACCGTTCGGCTTGGTGTGTTGAAAGAGTTGATCGGGGGTAAACGAAGGCGGCTTCATGTCTTCCTTCTTGAAGCCTTGAGCCAACGGGTAGTGAGCCGTGTCGGCCGTCCAGACATGCACGTGAGCATCGATGAATTCCATGGGCGCGGCTCCGCATCGGTCGTAGTGGTGGTAGCGTAGCAGTTCTGCGGCGGGCTTGGAAGTGTGCCGAGGATGGAGCGGCGGCTCTGGAGGCGGGGAATTTTGCTGCCGACGGGCAGAAATCGCTTGGACGACCACGGCTTGGCGCTTTATTGTCACACCATCCGGCAGCCATTCATGGGAGGTCTCTATGGGCTTCAAACAAACCCCGACACATCGAAACGGCAAAGGGTCTTTCCACCAGATCGGCTTAGTGCGCGGGCAGTTCGGAAACGTGCCCGAGGGCCAATGGCTGAAGTTTCTGGCCGATACCGGATTCGACGGTTGGGAAGAAGCCAGTTGGGAGTTGGATTTACGGCAATGCGACACCGATGCAGGAGCGGCGGCTTACGCGCAGAAGCGGGTCGATCTCGCCAAGGCCCATGGGTTGGAGATTTTCACCGTGGCGGTGCATCTCCAAGGCCAAGCCCTCGGCGATGAACCCAGCGCGAAGACGCTGCAATTCGTGGGCGGCGATGCGGTAAAAGCCTACGCAGAGTGGCGGGCCAAGGGAAATCAACCTCCGCGGACCGATCCGTACTACGTCCCTGACGAAGTCGGTCGCATGATCCATCAGCAGGCGCTGCGTGACCTGATGGCGTGTGCCCGCTTGGCGCATCACCTGAGCAAACTGCAAAATCGCAAGGTGGCTCTGCCCGGTTTCACCGGTTCGCCCGCGCATTGCTGGAGCCACTGGTTTCTGTTCCCGCCGCTGCCGACAGCGATTGGCGGACACTCGATCCCCGATGTCCGCGAGGTCAGTCTGGAGTTGCTCGTCGAGCGATTCCAACCGTTCCTCAATTTGTGCAAACAGCTTGGGGTGACGTTCGATCTAGAATGCCATCCCTCGGAGCGAGCGATGGGCGATCTGGAGAGCGCGAGTGATTACATCCATCACATGATCAAGGCGGGCTATGAGGGCGTCGTCGGGTTCAACCTGGATGGCTCGCACATGGAATGGCAGAACGTCAGCGTCATCCAGTTTATCCGCGAGTTTCATGACTACATCCACTGTGCCCACGTGAAAGGTGTGTGGGTGGCGCGAGAGCATTGCCGGGCAGGACGGTTGGGTGGACATCGACCGATGGGGCATTGGGCCAACGGCTGGAACTTCGTCACGGCCGGCACCCAACGCGACGCGAATTCGCTGGAGGAAATCTTCATCGAACTCAACCGCGTCGGCTACGATGGGGCGGTCTCCATCGAGTGGGAAGACAACGATGCGGAACAACATGCCGGCGCGAAGACTGCTTTGGCCAATGCTCGAAAAGCCGACCTGCCGCCCAGCGGCATGCGGCATGACGAGATGCTTCGGGCGTAAGCTGCTCCCCGGATCGACGCCGAGCGCCAGTGGTTCACGAGGGATGACTACCGCCGACGGAGCGCTTCGAGAGCCTGCTCCCAGTCGGCAGGGGGCGCGGTGATCGTCGCAGAAAAGCGGCGGCCCTCGCGATTTTGGTCGCGGATCAAAAGACGTTGCCGCTCGACCCAGCTTTCCAAGCCATCGATCAGACCGGGCAGGTCTGCTTCGGGGCGGGTCAAGATGACCAGGTCCAGCGCGACGCTGGGCGGGAGTTCGGACGGTGCCGCCGTGATGCGTGCCGGTCGGGCCCGGGTGGCTGTTTGCCCTTTGTCCTCGCGCCAGGCCAACCCCACCGTCTGAACCTGGGGCAAGGAGGGGCGCAGTCCTGCTGCCCAAGGCAGCCAAGGTAACGACAACGATAACGAGGTGTTGCTCCAATCGTCGGCGTGCGCGACCAACCACAGGAAGCTATCTCGCTGCGAGCGCGTGACGAGCAAATCGTGGATGGGAGCGGCGAAGCGTCGAGTTTCACGATCCGGAGTCAGAGGGACGCTGGCCATCTCCGCTGGGGGGTAGGCCATCAGCATCGTCCGAGCTTCGGGAAACCACAGCGCGGTCTCGATCCCCAACGCCGGGGGAGTGGCCAAATAAACGTGTCGGCTCGCCTCTTCTCGGGAGGCTCGTGCTCCCAGCCGATTCCTGACCGCGTCGATGTTGATGCGAGCGCGAGTCTCGACGATGATCCAAACCCGAGGGATCAAATTGCGATCCACCCGTAGTGCGAAAAGGACAACGGCGATCTGTTCGCGACTCAGCCCGACCAGACGCTCCAGGTCGATCGGACCTCCCGCACGAAGGCCGAGCCGCTCCAGAGTCTCCGGCCCTAAAGCGGAGCGTGCCGATTCGAGGAAATTGACACCGAGGATGACGTTCGAGTCGCTGGGAACATAAGCCAAGCCGGGCGACTCCGCGAGTTGCATCAACCGCCGCTTGTCCCGGGTGTTCACGAGGAAGAAGGCGATGACCGTGGCCAGAAGAATCATGCCGATCAAAAGCGCCGTACCGACTCGTCGATTCGCCTGTCGACGTGACTGCGACGAGGCCAACACGGCGCGGAGGGGCGGAGTTTCTTCGGTTGGGACTTCGCGGAGAAGCGGAGTAACGCGCTCGCCGCAACGGGGGCAGGCCGTTTGTTCTGGCCGCCCGTCAATCAATCGAGGCGGAGGCAAAAGAGCGTTGCACAACGGACAGGTCGCCTGAGAAGCCATGTTGCCATTTTGCTCGGCGAGATTGGGCAGGGCAATGGTCCGTTGAAGAGATGAGAGGACAACTTGGGGGCGGCCTTCCCGGCTTGTGAAACTCGGGAAGGGACGAAAAATGGTCCGCATTGACCGATTTTTTCAGCCGCCGTAGACTGGGATTTGATGTATTCGACGGACGAAGGAACGACTGCGGAGGCGCGCGTCAGATGTCGACCGAGACGAAAATGGACGTCGGGATCCTCGAAAAGATCGGCGACGCCTTCAACGCATTTTCCGAGAAGACAGTCAATTTCCTCACGCGCTTGCTCGGCTCGAGTAATGAACGCACGATCCGGAAACTCGGCCTGATTGCGTCGAAGGATCCCCAGAAGCCGTATCAGGTCGTCCCGGGATCGCTGCTGGCTCGCATCAATGAGTTGGAGCCGCGGATGCAGGCCTTGACCGACACGGAACTGAAGGAGTTGACGCCGAAGTTCCGGGCGCGCCTGGCCGATGGCGAAACGTTGGACGATCTGCTGCCCGAAGCCTTTGCTGCCTGCCGGGAGGCCGCCCGGCGCACGAAGAACATGCGGCATTTTGATGTGCAAATGATCGGCGGAATCGTCTTGCACGGCGGAAACATCGCCGAAATGGTCACCGGCGAAGGCAAGACCTTGGTAGCGACGCTACCGGCCTACCTGAACGCGCTGGAGCAAAAAGGGGTTCACGTCATTACCGTGAACGACTATCTGGCCCGGCGCGACTGCGAGTGGATGCTGCCCATCTACAACGCGTTGGGAGTAACGGCGGGGTACATCCAATCGGATATGGAACCCGAGGCCCGGCGACGGGCGTATGATTGCGACATCACCTATGGAACCAACAGCGAGTTCGGATTCGATTACCTGCGGGACAACATGAAGCCGGCCCGACGCGGAGATCCGGCTTTCAGCCCGTGGGAGCAACAAGTCCAGCGAACCCCGCTGAATTACGCCATCATCGACGAGGTGGACAACATCCTCATCGACGAGGCGCGGACGCCGCTGATCATCTCCGGCCCCGCGTTTACCGACGTCCGCCGCTACGACATCGCCAATGAAATCGCCGTGAAACTCACAGAATTGCAAAACCGGGGCGAGGGTCCGTACTTTGAGGTGAAGGAAAAGGAACACACCTGCCATCTCACCGATGAGGGGGTGCGCAAGGCGGAAGAACTCGCGGGCGTCGAAAGCTTCTACACCGCGGGCAATATGGAATGGCCGCACCTCATCGACAACGCCTTGAAAGCCCATCATCTGTACAAGCGTGATCGAAACTACATGATCATGCCAGATCCGGACAGCGGCGAACTGGCGGTGATCATCATCGACGAGTTTACGGGCCGACCGATGTTCGGCCGGCAGTGGTCCGACGGATTGCATCAAGCCGTCGAGGCCAAGCACGTCCGCGACGGTGTCAAAATCAAACAGGAAACGCAGACTCTCGCGACCATTACGCTGCAAAACTTTTTCAAGCTCTACAAGAAACTCGCCGGCATGACCGGTACGGCGATGACCGAGGCGAACGAGTTCTGGAAAATCTACAAGCTCGATGTTGTCGCCATTCCCACCAATCGCCCCCTGATTCGCATCAATCACCCGGACCTGATTTTCCGGACGGAAAAGGAAAAGTGGGATGCCGTCGTCAACGAGATCGTCGAAGTGCACAAGACCGGCCGACCTGTGCTCATCGGGACGACCGACGTGGCGAAATCGGAAAAGCTCTCTGGCATGCTCAAGCGGCGTGGAGTTAAGCATGAATTGCTGAATGCCCGTCCCGAATTAGTGCAGCGCGAGGCCGAGATTGTGGCGCAAGCCGGCCGAATCGGTGCCGTCACCATCTCGACGAACATGGCCGGTCGAGGTACCGACATCATCTTGGGCGGCAATCCCGAGACACTCGCGTGGGCACGCCTCAAGGACAAATACCCGACTCGACTCGACGTCCCCAACGACGTTTGGACCGCCACCGTCAAGGAAATCGAAGAAAAGGAGAAGATGAAGGAGGAGGGCCGCCGCGTCGCTGCTATGGGCGGGCTGCACATTATCGGCACCGAACGTCACGAAAGTCGGCGCATCGACAATCAGTTGCGCGGCCGCGCCGGACGACAAGGCGATCCCGGTTCGTCGCGCTTCTATCTCTCGCTCGAAGACGACTTGATGCGCATCTTCGCCGGCGAGTGGGTAAAAAATGTGCTGACTCGGTTGGGAATGCAGGAAGGCGAGGCCATCGAAAGCCGCATGGTCTCCCGTCGTGTCGAGGCGGCGCAAAAGAAAGTCGAAGAACGCAACTTCGACATCCGCAAAAACCTGCTCGAATACGACGAGGTGATGGACGTCCAACGAAAACAGATTTACGGCCGCCGGCAAGAAATCCTGAACGGGATGAATTGCAAAAGGGCTATCCTCGAGATGATCGAGCGTCAAATCGACGAGGCTGTCGACCGCTATCTCGATGAAGATTTCGGCCCTGCCAGCTTCGCCGAATTTGCGGGGAAGCGTTTTGGCATCGAACTCGAGCCGCACGACTACCGGCGCTGTAGCTTCGAAGAGGCCGACAAATTGGCCCATGAAAAGGCCGTCAAAGCTGCCCCGACATTCATTCAGGAAGCGTTGGACGAGTGCTTACCGGAAGAGGACGACTCCAAGAGTTGGAAATGGCAAGAACTGACCCGCCGTATGAACGCGCGCTATGGCCTCAAACTCCACGAACGGGAACTGCGCCAGATCGGCCGCGAAAACCTCTCCTCGTTCTTTCTGGAAAAAGCGACGGAATCGGTCAACCAGATCGACTTGAGCGATGGCTCGCGTTACTTAGACCCGGACTGGGGGCTTCGCTCGATTTGCGATTGGGCCAGGCAAAAGTTTCTCATGAAAATCGTTCCCGAGGAGATCGCCGACAAAGGCCCTGCGGAGATCAAGGCCCTCATCCGCGAACGGGTGAAGCAGCAGTACCGAGAAAAAGAGATCGAGTTCCCCGTGACGGTCGCCTTCGCGAATTACATGTCAGAGAAGGCGACGCCGCAAACCGGTGGCAAAAAATACGACCGGAGCGGCTTGTATCATTGGGCGCGGTTCCGTTTCGGCGAGCACGCCGCCCATTTGTCCGAAGAAGATTTTTTAACCCACTCGCGGAACAAACTGTTCGACGAGTTGCTGGCCATCAGTCGCCGCGTGTACCCGCCGATCGGGCATGACGAAATCGACCAGAAGATCGAAGAGGCATTCGAGGGCACGCGCACGGCCGAGGCCGACGATGCCGCTGAACTCGCCACTTGGTTTCGCGAACAGTTCGGCATCGAGGTCGAGGCTTCCCTACTGACAGGCGTCTCTGTGGAACAAGCGCGGCAGATTCTGTGGAACGCCTTCGACCATCGCTTCCGCCCCGAAATGCGCAACATGGAGCGGAGCTTGTACCTCAGTCAACTCGACGATGCCTGGAAAAAACACCTCCTGACGATGGACCATCTCCGCTCCACGGTCGGCTTGCGGGGCTTCGCTCAGGAAGATCCGAAGATCGTTTACAAACGCGAGGGAATGAAAGAATTCGAGCAAATGAAAGAGGCCATGGAAGACCGCATCACCGATGCCGTCTTCCGGATGGAAGAAGAAGCCGGCTTCCAACATTCCATCTGGGCGATCGGTGCCGCGGTGCACGAGTCCTATCGACCGCAATACACCGCCGACCAACTTGCGACGAATGGTCCCCAAACGGACAAGAAAAAAGAACCGATTCGACATCGAGGGGTCCGAGTCGGCCGAAACGATCCCTGCCCCTGTGGAAGTGGAAAGAAATACAAAAATTGCTGCATGAGGCAGACCGCCCCCCGCTGATGCAACAAACCACGATGGTTCGGACGCTCTCTCCGTCCGGGATGGATCCCCGATGTGTTATCTCCTTGACGGATTGTACATCCTCGCCTCACTCATCGCCCTCCCCTGGCTTGGGAGAAAACGTCGGGCGACCTGGTGGCCCCGCTTCTGGGGCCCAGGGCCAAATGATCTGGCGCCCCCGACCAACCGGAATCGGGAATCCCGATTCTCGCCCAATTCGGACTCGACATTGCCCCTTCGTTTCCGAAAACGTCGCGTCTGGCTTCATGGAGTTTCCCTGGGCGAGGTTCACGTCCTGCATCGACTCGTCCCCGAGCTGCGACGGCAATTCCCGGAGACGGAGTTTTTCATCTCCTCCACAACCGATACGGGATTATCCGAGGCGCGACGACTTTTCTCCGATGCCTGCGTTTTTCGCTTCCCCTTCGATTTCTCTTGGGCCGTCGAACGTGCTCTCCGCTCCGTCCGCCCCGACTTGATCGTGCTGGCCGAAAGCGAATGGTGGCCCAATCTGCTGCTGTTGGCTCGGCGTTTCCGCATCCCGGTCGTCGCCGTCAATGTTCGTGTCAGTCCGACGAGCCGCCAACGATACCGCTGGTTCGCTTCGCTGGCGCGGCGATGGATCAGCACCATTGCGGTATTCCTCGTTCAAACTCAGGAAGATGCCGACTGGCTTATCCAGCTGGGCATCGACCCGGGGAGAATCCACGTGCTCGGATCGTTGAAGTACGACGGCAATTCCGGATGTCGCGATGACCCGTCCATCAGCGAACTCCGTCGGCAATTCGGAATCCGCACCGATGAGGTCGTTTGGATTTGCGGCAGCACGCAAGCCGAAGAGGAACCAATCGCCCTGGACGTTTATCAGTCACTGGTCCGCGACTTTCCAGAGCTGCGACTGATCTTGGTGCCTCGTCACCCCGAACGGTTCGACGAAGTTGCCAGCGAACTGGAACGTCGGGGGTTGGCATTCGTTCGCCGTAGCCGGCTCGGAATCGACGCAATCGGCGGCGCGACCCGTCGGATCATCCTGGTGGATTCGGTGGGTGAGCTTCGCTTGATTTGGGGGTTGGCCGACATCGCTTTTGTCGGAGGAAGTCTGGATGGTCGGCGTGGCGGGCAAAACATGATCGAACCCGCCTCCTATGGGGCGGCGGTGCTGTTCGGCCCGCATACCTGGAACTTTCGTGCGACGGTCGCCCAATTGCTTCAAGCCCGGGCGGCACGAGAGGTCGCCGACGCCAGCAGTCTGCACGACGCGATCCGTCAACTGCTCGAGGATCCGGTTCAGCGCTGGCACTTGGGCAACAACGCCCAGCGTTTTGTCCAGTCACAACAAGGAGCGGTTCAACGGGCCGTGGAACGACTGGCTCGATTTTTCCGCCCCGATCCTGCATCGCTTCCCTCGGCAGCATAAGGTATCCTCGTGAATTCCACGAGCTTGGCATACTGCAACGGCGTTTACCAGCCTGGTCCGCTGACGATCCCGACTCACGACCCCGGCTTTCTGTGGGGGGCAACGGTGACCGATCGGCTCCGGACATACCTTCGCCAACCGTTTCGCCTGGCCGAACATTTAAATCGTTTTCGTCGTTCTGCCGAACAATGCCGTATCCCCCTGACGCCCGACAATACCGTGATCGGGGGGATCATCGCGGAATTGCTGAATCGCTGGCGGGATCAGTCAACCGAAGAGGCGGTCGTCATTCTCTGGGCGACTCCCGCGAGATTTGGCATCGAAGTCCAGCGCTTCAACCCCGAACCTTACCGGCCAATGGTGCGGCACGGGGCACGGCTGATCACATCGGCCACTCAGCCCGTACCCCCCGGATGCGTCCCCCGCTCGGCCAAGATGCGCAGTCGCCTGCATTGGTGGATCGCCGAGCACGACGCGAAAGTGCACGATCCGCAGGCGATGGCCGTATTGGTGGATCCGGACGGCAGCGTGACGGAGACGGCCCTTGCCAATGTTCTGGCCGTCTTCGGAACGACGATCGTCTCTCCGCCGACGGAGCGAATCTTGCCGGGCGTCAGCCGGGATTTTGTTCGTGACCTGAGCCCGTCACTGCGCCTTTCATTCGTGGAGCGGCCGTTGAGCGTCGAGGAAGCTCAGGGAGCGGACGAACTTCTTCTCACGAGTACCCCCTTTGGCGTGTGCGGGGTTTCCCGGTGGGACGGCGTTGACCGACGATTTCCGGGTCCCGTATTGGAGAAATTGCACCGCCGATGGAGTGAGACAGTCGGCCGGGATATTTGGGCGGAATTCATCAGCTGAATTTGTTGCAAGGGATCGTGAGGTTTCCGATAGAGGGGGGCAGGCATATCGTACCAAAAGGAACGATGTGCA
>CAKZUU010000394.1 GCA_937922175.1 uncultured Gemmataceae bacterium | reverse complement strand
GGGCACTAAAGGCACCAACGCCCAATACGCCCAGCGCGTCGGCGAGGTCAACGTTTGTTGAGCGTGCAGCGGGAAGGCGACCGCCACTCCCGCGAGAGCGCCTCCCAAAAAATACACCCCATGGAATGTCGTCCCGCCGAGCCACGACAGCAACGCCCACCAACCCATCAACCAGGCGAAAGCAACGATCGATTGACGGATTCCCGTTCGGACAATGTTGGGGGGCAGCACTCGTCGATTCAAAAAGTACCACGTTGCGACCGACGCCATGATGCCGGAAATCGAAGCTGACGATCCGATCACACGACGGGCGGGCTCATGGGCCAAGGCGAAAACGGCCCCCGTTATCCCAGCTGCGAGATAAATTGAAACGAATCGCCCGCTTCCCCAAAGCGTCTCCCCCCGGCGACCGAAGCCGAAAAACGTAGAGACATTGATGAGCAAATGGAAGAAGTCCTGGTGAACGAACAACGTCGTCAATAGACGCCACCATTCTCCCTCGTCGATGGATGCCGCCGAAAGCGCTCCGACCGCTTCTTGGGCGTGAGCGTCGCCCACCAACAAGAACCAACGCAGATTGTCCCATCGACCGACCAACGCAACTCGACCGGCGAGCAAAAACGATAACACGCTCAACGCGGAGAGGATCCATGTCGCCCAAGGGCGGGGATTCGTAGCGGCCGAAGCGATCGGTTCGATCGAGTTTCTCATGGGGTTATCCAAGCGATGGAGCGTTCGGGCGGAAAGACCGGCCAAAAGATATGTCAAATGGCGACACGCGCCAGTGGTCTTGGATGTCAAGCGGTGAGTCTTCGTCGCGGGTTCCTTCGTTCACATTCTTGGATGAACCGTGTCTCTTTTACGGGCCGACGGATGGGGCGATTTGTTCGAGCAGCTGTGCCAACGAGGTTCGCCGACCCGCGAGGGAAGCCGCGCGGGAAGCGATGGTCGTCCTCCACTCCTGCAAAGGCAAGGCAGAGCGATGGCGACGGCCGGGCGTGCGATGTTCCGAGTTTTCAAGCTGAGACAAAAAATACCAAGACTTCGTACGCGACGCGGGACGAAGTGGGTCGACCGTGGTGACATTGCGAGGGTCAGCGGTTATACTGGGGGTCGATCAAAGTCGCTTTCGAGTATCGTTCCATGCTGACGATTCGCCCCGCCATCGCCGATAGCCTGAGCCAAGGGGTGCCGGTGGTGGCTCTGGAGTCGACGCTCATCAGCCACGGTTTACCTTGGCCGGTGAACTACGAGACGGCCATCGCCGCAGAGGAAGTTATTCGTCGAGCAGGTGTCACCCCGGCGACCATTGCGGTTATCGAGGGCGAACCGATTGTTGGGCTGACCAATGCGGAGATCGAACGGTTGGCCAGCAGTTCGCACGTGGAGAAAGCGTCGCGGCGAGACATTGCAGTGGTGATGGCGAAGAAACTCACCGCAGCGACGACGGTGGCCGGCACCATGCTGTTGGCGGCTCGAGCCGGGATTCACGTCTTCGCGACGGGAGGCATCGGAGGAGTCCATCGGGGCGCGGAACACTCGTTCGACATTTCCGCTGACTTACTGGAACTCAGCCGGATGCCCGTCGCTGTGGTCTGTGCGGGCGCGAAAAGCGTCTTGGACATTCCAAAAACCCTGGAGATGATGGAGACTCTCGGGATTCCCGTTTTGGGTTTTGGAACGTCGACGTTTCCTGCATTTTTTCTTCATTCCAGCGGACTGCCCGTGCAAGCTCGATTTGACTCGGCCATCGAAGTTGCGGGTTTCCTCCAACTGCATTGGGCTTGGGGCGGGCGGGGGGTGCTCATCGCTCAACCGGTCGCCGAGGAGGTCGCCCTTTCGGCTGAAGAATTCGAGGCCGCCTATCACGCCGCCCAAGCGGAAACTCACGAGCACGGGCCTCTCGTCACTCCCGCCCTGCTCGCCAAACTGGCCAGCTTCACCAGTGGGAAAACGCTTGAGGTGAATCGTCAGTTGATCTTGGCGAACGCTCGTTTGGCCGCTTCGATAGCTCTCAGTCTGGTGAGACTCCGTACAGACGAGCGTATTTCGCCCGCAAATATCGCATGAACGGGTGGTGACTCAGAGCGGCTCCGGTCACTCGTTGGCACAATTCTTCGGCACGGTATCGTTGTCCGTGGCGATGAATCTTGGTGACCAACCAGTCTCGTAGCCGGTTGAAGCGACCTTGCCGAAAGTCGTCGCGCAGCTCCGATTCGCCCAGATCCCGTTGCGCTGCCTCCATAAATTGTGCGGCATAGAGGTTGCCCAGCGTGTAAGTGGGGAAATACCCGATTCCGCCAAAACTCCAATGAATGTCTTGCAGACAACCGAGAGTGTCACTCGGTGGCGTGATCTCCAGCAAGTCGTGGAATCGTTCGTTCCAGGCCAAGGGCACGTCGCCCGGCGACAATTCGCCCCGAATGAGTTTTTGCTCTAACTCGAAACGCAGGATGATGTGCAAGTTATACGTGACTTCGTCAGCCTCCACGCGAATGAAGGTCCGACCCACGCGATTAATGGCCAAGATGAAGTCGTCCAAACGAACATGGTGCAACGAAGCGAAGACCTGTTGCGCCTTCGGGAAGTAGAACTCCCAAAATTCAAAACTTCGGCCGACAAAGTTCTCCCAGAGTCGCGATTGCGACTCATGGATTCCCAGCGAGCAGGCCGTGCCGAGCGGTGTCCCGAAATGCTCGGCGGGCAGATTCTGTTCGTAAATCCCGTGACCGCATTCGTGTAAGATGCCGAAGAATCCTTCGCTGAAATGCGTGGGATGATATCGGGTCGTGAGGCGGCAATCGCCCGGCCCGATTCCCGTACAGAACGGATGTGCGGTGACATCCAAACGACCCGCCTCGAAATGGAACCCGATCGCTTCGGCGACGGTTCGACCGAAATGCTCCTGTGCCGGCACGGGAAAATCTTGTCTCAGGATCGACTCGTCGGGTTGCCGGGGCGCCTCCAGGAGTCGTGAGACGAAGGGCACCAGTTCCGTCGCCAAGGCTTGAAATACCGAGTCGATGCGTTGCACTGTCGCGCCGGGTTCGTACTCCTCCAAAAGGGAGTCATATGGTTCGCTCCCTTCGCCGAGCGCCTGCGCCTCTTCTCGTTTCAAGGCGATGATCCGTTCCAGCCACGGTAGAAAACGCGAGAAGTCGTTCGAGGTTCGGGCGTCGACCCAAATTTGTTGCGCTTGCGTCGTCACGCGTGCAAGTTCTTCGACCAAACGCGCCGGGAGTCGAATGGCTCGCCGATAGCTTCGCCGGATCTCACGGACATTGGCCGCCTGGTCTGGATCCAGCGTCACCGCGTCTAACTCCGAGAGCCATTCGCCGACGTGCGGGGCGGTGAGACGTTCATGCGACCAGCGTGCCAACAGCGCAAGTTGTTCGGCGCGATGGGCCGATCCGGCCCGAGGCATGTACGTTCTCTCGTCCCAGCCCAACAAGGCCGCGCATGAATTGAGAATCGCCGTCTCCCGCAAATGGTTCATCAAGTTCCGATAGGGATGCATGGCGGTGTCCCTGAACGCGATACGCCGAAACGGCCGCTGGCCGCTTGAGTTCTATCGATCGGCCCATCCGCTCGCTCAACCGATCGATGGTTCCTCTTCGGTGAGCTTGAGAAAGACGTCCTCGAGGGAGCCGTCGTGGGCCGCTTGTTTGCGGAGGGCTTCGAGCGTGCCACAACCGATCAGGCGACCTCGATGAATGATACCGATTCGGCTCGCCAATTCCTGCACAATGTCCAACGAGTGGGTCGAAAGAAACACCGTCGCACCTTGGCGCGTGAGGTCGAGCAAGATGTTTTTGAGTTTTCGGACGCTCGCCGGATCGAGACCAACCGTCGGTTCGTCGACAATGAGGACTTGGGGCTCGTGTAACAGGGCGGAGGCGAAGACCGTCCGTTGCCGCATGCCGTGGGAGTACCGTTCCGTCAGGTCATCGACGAACGGGTCTAATTCAAATTGCTCGATCACCTGGTCGATTTTGCGGGCAGCGAGCGATCGATCCATGCCATACATTTCCGCGATAAACCAAAGGAACTCGCGGCCGGTCAGTTTTTCGTACAAATAGGGAACGTCGGGCAGGTAGCTGATGAGGCGGCGCGCGTCGTCGCCCTGTCGTTGCAGATCGAAGCCGCCGACTCGCACCGAGCCGGAGCTTGGGAACAGCAGTCCGACCAGCATTTTGATCGTCGTTGTTTTTCCCGCCCCGTTCGGTCCCAAACAGGCAAAAAGCTCACCCGCGTGAATGGACAGACACAAATCGTCGACGGCGAGTTTGGTGCCGTAACGCTTCGTGACGTGATCCAGTTCGATCATCAAGGGGGGAGGATCACTCATAGACGAATAAGGGCGATCCGTTCGCCCTGAGTGAAAGCTTCTTGGCGTAAAACGGCTCCGTCGCTCTCACGAACGAAGGTTCGGGCCGTGCGACCATCGCCTCGAAATTCGATCACGATGCATCGGAATATCTCGCGGTTGTACTCGACCTCGACACGTTCGTCGAGCACCTCAGCGTCGAGGAAGGGCGAACGTGGGGGAATCAGCTTTTTCAGATCCAAAGGTTCCCCGGGCCGAACCTGCTCCACCAGCGCCTGCAACACCGGCTCGACGGCATCTGCGAGGGGATCGATCACTGGCATCCGCCAGCGCATCCCGGGACGGACGTGCACCTTCGGAACCGGGTGCATCGGATTCAGCACGCTGCCGCGCGGCGCATCGATCACCTCGAAGCGGGGGCGGATCGTTCCCCAGCCGGTCAGTTTCAAGGTTCCCTGCCGATACAACTTGTCGTCACGGACCTCACCCGTGAGTTCCACGGAGCCCGTCAGCGTGAAGCCGAGCACGCGGATTTTCATCTGTCCGGCCATTCGTAAATGGCGCAACTCTCCTTGTCGGTTCACGCGATATGCGTTCTCGAACTCCGGGATTTCGACCTGCAGCAGACTTTTGATCAGAAGATTCGTGACACGCGACACCATCTCGAACGTGTCGTCCTCCTTGAAGTACCGCAAGCGAGTCTCGGCCATCCCAATGGGCTCGTCGTTGCGTTGGATGCTCCAGAGGACGTCTCGGCGGGCGTTGGGTCCGGAGAATTGCGCGGTGACTTCATCGCCCAAATCGATCACAAACGGGGGAGCATCACCCGGAAACAGCGCGGGCCACAACTCCCGGCGGGTGAACCAGCCCAAAGTGCCTAGCCAGAAGATCAAAATGAAGAGCGACAGGGTACGAGACGGCATGCCGTCATTATAGAGAGGTGCGTGACTTCCGCGGAAAGGCCCTTGGTATTAAAATCAAGACGAACATGGAAAGTGACCAACCGCTCCATCCGGCCGACAAGGTGAAGAACTTCCCGACGACTCCTGGCGTCTACCTCATGAAAGACGCCCAAGGGGTCGTTATTTACATCGGCAAGGCGAAGAACCTTCGCAGCCGAGCGTCTTCGTATTTCCTCAAGGCGGCGGCGCAGGATCATCGCACTGCCGAGCTCGTCAAGCACATCGCCGATATCGACTACATCCCGACGGATAGCGAAGTCGATGCCTTGCTGATGGAGGCTCGGCTCGTCAAAGATTCGCAACCGCGTTTCAACAAAGAGCTCAAGGACGATAAATCGTTTCCCTATTTGCAAATCCGGGTGCGCGAGGAGTTTCCCCGGGTCGAATATACGCGGAAGCCCCGGCAGCGCGGGGTCCGATTGTACGGTCCTTTCACCAGCGCTCGGGGGCTGCGGCTGGCGATCCAAGTGTTGCAACGCATCTTCCAGTTCCGCACCTGTCAACTCGACATTAAAAGCACTGAGGAACGCTGGCGCTGGTTTCGCCCCTGCTTGCTGCACAATATTCGACAATGCACGGCCCCGTGCAACTTTCGTGTGTCACGTGAGGAGTACCGCAAACAGATCCGAGCTCTGTGTTGGGTGTTGGAAGGGAAAAAAGATCGACTCATTCGCCGCATGCGCCGCGAGATGCGTGAAGCTGCCGAGGCTCTTCAATTTGAGAGGGCGGCTCAATTGCGCGATGACATCGAAGCGCTCCGCAAGCTGGAGATGCGCGGGCCCAACGATCCTGACCTTCAACCTCATGTCTTTCACATTAACCCACGGAAAGGGTTGCTCGGTCTGAAACGTGTGCTGGGCCTGCCTCATCTGCCTCGGGTCATCGAGGGCGTCGACATCGCGCACTTTCAGGGGGCCGACACGGTGGCCTCGCTGGTGACGTTTATCGACGGCACGCCGTTCAAGCCCGGCTATCGGCGGTTCAAAATGAAATCCATCGGTGGAGTCGATGATTTCGCCTCGATCCGAGAGGTTGTCTTCCGTCGGTTCCGCCGCTTGCGTGACGAAGAAAGCGTCTTTCCCGACATCTTGCTGATCGACGGCGGAAAGGGTCAACTCAATGCTGCCCTGGAAGCTCTCCGACTACTCGACATCGAGCCGCCCACGCTCATCTCCTTGGCCAAACGGGAGGAAGAAATTTATCGGCCAGGAGATGCCGAGCCGATTCGGCTGAGTCGTCATGCGTCGGCCCTACGGTTGCTGCAAAGCGTCCGAGATGAAGCCCATCGATTTGCCCAGCATTACCACCATTTGCTACAGCGAAAAAAGATTCGCGGTGACGACACCTGAGGTGCTCACCGGAGAGTCTATGGTTCGGCCGGGCATCCTCAGCGGGAGAAGTTATTTCCGTTCCGGGGCCAACCAGCCGTCCACGAGGATTGTGCGGATCAACTCTCGGTTCTGAAGCGCGGCGGATTGGTTGTTTCCGGACCGCTCGGGGGATGTCGTCGGGGGAGTCAGGGTAGCTCCGGGTTTGTTCGTGTCCGCTGGGGGTACGATGTCGGACTTACGAGCTTTTTCCAACGCCTCTTGAACGCCCTCGGCTCCGCGTTTGATGTCCTCGCTAATCTTATCGCGATTGATGTCGACTTGCAGGCGAGACCGCCCTGGCCCCGCGCTTTGAGACGTGACCTGATACCAGCCAAGATACCAACCCGCACCAAGGAAGACGACCACGGCCGCGCCGATAAAGGCCAAGATGTTTCGCATGGCGAGCCTCCTTGTTTCTGACTCGTGCTTCCCTTCTGACTTGCCTCACGAACGGGAGGTATACCTTTTTCGCTGCAACACGTCTAGCCGAGCCTGACAAAGGTGCCCTGGCTTTACGTCATCGGACCCGGCGT
>CAKZUU010000393.1 GCA_937922175.1 uncultured Gemmataceae bacterium | reverse complement strand
GTGTGGTCGGTGGTGATCTTCGTCACCCTGTATTTGGTATTGGCGAAATTCGCTTGGAAGCCCATGCTCGCGGGTTTAAAGAAGCGCGAGGAAACAATCCGCGGGGCGTTGGAACAAGCGGAGCAGACGCGACGTCAAGCGCTTGAATTGCAGAGCCAACTGGATGAAAAGCTGCGAAACGCCGGTGCGGAAGTCGCACGGATGATGGATGAAGCACGTCGTGATGCAGCGGCCTTGAAGGAGCAAATGATCGCGGAGGCCCGCCAAACCATTCAACAAGATCGCGACCGACAACTCCGCGAGATCGAGTTGGCCCGAGAGTCGGCCTTGTACGAAATCCGACAAGAGGCGGTTGCTCTGGCGGTCGCGATCACCCGGAAAGTCGTGCAACGGCAAATGTCGGAAGCGGACCACCGGCAATTCCTGGAAGAAGCGCTGGCGGACTTGGAGACGTCTCGCATCCGGTCGGTGAGCTGACGTCACAGGCGAGGGGATCATGACCACAGCGAACGGTCACCGGGGGCGCAACGTCAAGCAGCAGGGCGTGGCGCGGGTCTACGCTGAGGCTCTGTACAATGCCGCCGGGCGGCAAGCCAAGACCGCACTGATCAGGGATCAGCTTCAATCCCTTGTTGACGATCTCTTCACGCAGGATCCGTTGCTGGAGAAGTTTCTCGGCGCAGGCTCGATTCGGCGCGATGCCAAAGCTCAGGCGATCGAGAAGGCGCTCCGTGGTCGAGCCGATGACTTGCTCGTCGATTTTCTGCAAGTGATGAACCGTCATAGCCGTCTCGATTCATTGCGCGGTGTCGTGGCAGCCTATCGCGAGTTGGATGACGAACGCTCGGGCCGAATCTATGTCGAGGTCCGAACGGTCGTGCTGTTGTCTCCGGAACAGGAGCAAAAACTTCGCGATGCCATCGCTCGCCGATTTCAGCGCACACCTGTCATCGAGTCGCGAATTGATCCGAACCTTCTAGGTGGCATGGTAGTGCGCGCCAACGATTGGCTTTTCGATGGCTCGGTGAAGACGAAACTCGAACGACTGCAAAACCAATTGATGGCGAGTTACAGTTATGTTTAAGACTGGCGAAATCAGTTCCGTTCTGCAACGAGAAATTGAGACGTTCCGCGACCAGATCGAGTCGCGAGAAACGGGGCAAGTGCTCGAGGTGGGTGACGGAATTGCCCGAGTTTATGGCCTCTCCGGGGTCATGTCCGGCGAGTTAGTTGAGTTCACGCGGACGGGCGTCCGTGGCTTGGCGCTGAATCTTGAGGAGAACTCGGTCGGCGTGGTGATTCTGGGCGACTACCTCGAAATCGTCGAAGGGGACGAAGTCCGGACCACCGGAGCGTTGCTGGAAGTTCCCGTTGGCGAGGCGTTGATCGGGCGCGTCGTCGATCCCTTGGGTCGGCCCTTGGACGGGAAAGGTGAAATCCTGACAAGCTATCGGCGTCCCCTCGAGTGTGTCGCGCCGGGAGTGGCGGAACGTCAACCGGTCAATCAGCCGCTGCAAACAGGTATCAAGGCGATCGACTCGATGACGCCGATCGGCCGCGGTCAACGCGAACTGATCATCGGCGACCGCAAGACCGGCAAGACCGCCATTGCCATCGACACCATCATCAACCAACGCGACGAAAACGTCATTTGCGTCTATGTGGCCATCGGTCAAAAAGAGGCAACCGTCGCCGGCACGGTCGAAGCGCTTCGGCAGCACGGAGCGATGGATTACACGATCGTGGTGGTGGCGTCGTCGTCGGATCCGGCACCACTGCAATACATCGCTCCCTACGCCGGGACGGCAATGGCCGAGTATTTTATGTACGAACACGGCCGGGATACCCTGTGTGTCTACGACGATTTGACCAAACAGGCGGCGGCGTATCGGCAACTGTCATTGTTGCTTCGCCGTCCCCCGGGCCGTGAGGCCTATCCCGGCGACATTTTTTATTGCCATAGCCGATTGCTGGAACGTTCTGCGAAATTGGCGGAACGATTTGTGATCGTTCCCAAAGATGTTGATGACGGGCAGGTCAAAGACGATTGGGGCATCAACTCGGCGGTTGACCCATCCCGCCGACGCGAGCCGGGCGAGCCGGGTAAAGTCTACGTCGGCAAGCTGGAACGGCACCAGGCCTACGATGATGTCAAGAAATTCGACGGAGCCAAGGTCGCCAAGATCCCGACGTCCGGCGGCTCGTTGACCGCGCTGCCTTTCATCGAAACCCTCGAAGGCGAGGTGTCCGCGTACATTCCGACGAACGTCATCTCGATCACCGACGGTCAAATCTACCTGCAACCCAGCCTGTTTTTTGCGGGCGTGCGGCCGGCGGTCGATGTCGGCATCTCCGTCTCCCGCGTCGGAGGTAATGCTCAGATCCCCGCCATGAAGACCGTGGCAGGTGGCCTTCGGCTCGACCTGGCCAGTTTCCGTTCGCTAGAGGCGTTTGCCCAGCTGGGCACGGAACTCGATCCGGCCACGCAAAAGAAACTGGACCGTGGCTACCGCATCGTTGAGGTGTTGAAGCAGCCGCAGTACAAGCCGATGCACGTCGCAGACCAGGTGATGATCATTTACGCCGCGACAAAGGGATACATCGACGACGTTCCGGTCCGGCAGGTGAGTCGTTGGGAGTCGGAGTTCCTGACGTTCATGCGAGAACAGAAGCCGGAAGTGCGCCAAGAGTTGATCGAATCAAAAAAACTCTCTCCGGAACTGGAAGCGAAACTGAAGGCCTCTATCGACGAGTTTCGCTTGCAGTTCAAGGCGTAAGCTGTTCCCCAGGGTGAACGGAGCAGTCGAGAACGGTCCGTGGGTCTAGGCGACGGCGTAAGAGGGGAATATGGCCAAAACCCGTGAATTGGTGCGGCGCCGCAAAGCGATCGGCAACATCAAGAAGATCACGCGCACGATGGAGTTGATCGCCACGGCTCGATTCAAAAAGGCGATGGATCGAGCGGCCGAGGCCGAAGCCTACACACGGAAGATCGCCGAACTGGCCGCGGATCTGAGTGCCAACGCCGGCGATGTCCGCCATCCCCTGTTGGAAGTCCGGTCGGAGATCAAAACGGTCCGGGTGCTCGTTCTCGGCTCGAATCGCGGTTTGGCTGGGGGTTACAACGCGAGCATTCTGCGTGTCGCGAATGCTCGTCGGCGCGAACTCCAAGCCGATGAGATCGCCGTTCGTTGGGACCTTTCGGGCAAAAGGATCATCGCCAACTTTCGATACCAGCGCATCCCCTCGGACCATCAATACACGAAATTTGAAGACAAGCCGCGCTTCGAGGAGGTGGACGAAATCGCGAACCGTTACATTGCCGAGTATACCAGAGGCGACGTCGATCGCTTGGACGTTGTGTACACGAAGTTTTTGAACGCGGCTCGCCAGGTGGCGGTGGCGGAGACCCTCTTGCCGCTTGCTGCAGTCGCTTCGCCGAAACAGGACACTCGCGGACCGGTGGCTCCGATCGAATACGAATTTCTTCCGGATGCGGCAGACATCCTCGGGCAGCTGCTTCCGGAGTCGTTCAAAGTCCGTCTGTTCAAGGCGTTTCTCGATGCGGCCGTCAGCGAACAAATCGCCCGCCGCGTCGCCATGAAGCAAGCCACCGAGGCCGCCGAGGAGATGAGTAAACAACTCACGCGTGAGTACAACCGGATGCGGCAGGCGCAGATTACGAAAGAGATTGCGGAAATTGTCGGCGGAGCCGAGGCCTTGAAATAAACGTCGGCCCGATGGATGGCGGCGGTCATGATTCTCGATACTTCGATCGTTGGGGAAGTGGACTCATGGTGAACACAGCGGCGAATGGCCAAATGATCGGGCGAATCGTGCAAGTGATCGGCTCGACATTCGACGTCGAGTTT
>CAKZUU010000392.1 GCA_937922175.1 uncultured Gemmataceae bacterium | reverse complement strand
ACAAAATTGAGGAAGCCTTGGAAGTTAGATTCGCGGTCCGTGCCGATCGCACCCACCAAAACGACTCCGCCCGAGTCTTGACCGGTTTCGCGTGGGCGATTGCCGCTATTCGCTTCCGACGCAACCATGTCCGCGACGGTCAATTCGCCAAAGAGAAAATCCTGACCCGACTTCCCCGCCTCGACCACGATGGTCATCCGATCATTGTCAGCCGTACCGCGAAACGTCGTCCCGAAGGTGTCTTTGCCATCGAACAGTCCTCGTTCTCGCTCATCCAGATTCTCGATCAGCGAGTAGGTTCCGGGTCGATCGACGACGAAAAGGAACGAGCCATCAGGTCCCGTTGTGGTTGTCAATGTCCGACCACCGCCGATCAAAATGAGCTCGACACCGGGGATGCCGGGTTCGTTTGCCTCCTTAAGGCCGTTATTGTTGCGGTCGTTGTACACATAGCCCGCGATGCTGCTGGTCCGTGGCAAAGGCTTTTTGCCAAACAGATAGCGCTCGGCTTTGGTCCAACCGTCAACCGGGATTTCCGCAATCCGATTTCCTTCAACCCGGCCGCCCTTCGTACCAACGGATCGTTTCCCGTCTGTAAATCCCGCGGGCTGCTCATCCTCGAGCGAGTAAATTCCTGGTCGCAACCTGGTGAAGCGAAATGAGCCATCCGCACTCGTGCGGGTCGTCATGTGAATGTTTTCACCGAGATCATTGACCCCTCTCAGGGTAACGAGAACACCGGCGATTCCTTCTTCGTTTGAGTCGAGTCTGCCGTTGTTGTTTTGATCGACATACACATGGCCGGCGATTTCCCCCGGCACGAGCTCGGCAAAATCGTAGTTGTCGCCAATGACCAGCGTCTCTGCCGGGAGAATCAAGCCGGTGAAGCGATCCGTGCCGACCGGACCGGCGACTCCTCCGTAGGGCGTGCCGACAGTGTCGATCCCATCGAAATATCCCGGCGGTTGCATCTCGATGATGGAATATGTACCCGCGGGAACATCCACGAAAATGTACTTGCCATATTCGTCTGTGGTCACACTCGCGCGGTAGCCCGCCTCGGATTCCAAAACGACGGTTTGGCCCACGATACCAGGCTCAGTCCCAGCATCGCGAATCCCGTTGTTGTTGATGTCGATGTAGATGTACCCAGCGACATACAGCCGGTAGCTTGTGTCACCACTGGGGCGCTCGCCGAAGTCGTAACCCTCGCCCGCCTGCCCAGGTCCCACGACGATTTGGACGAACCGGTCGCTCGCCGTCAGGCCGCCGAGCGAGCCGACTCGATCCCAGCGATCGACGTAGCCGCTCGGCTGGGTTTGCTCAATTTGGTAAACTCCTGGATGCAGGCCGAGAAACTCGTATCGACCCGATGCGTCGGTGACTTGTGTCGCTTGGACGAAGAGACCGTTGTGATCCGTGCCCGTGAGGGTGATCGTGACCCCGCCGATCCCTGCTTCTCCCGCATCAAAAACACCGTTGTCATTCAGGTCAAGAAAAACATTTCCCGACAGCGACGAGGTGCCCGACTCTTGCGGGACGGATGACGACGCCTCCACGGATCCACCTGTCTCGGGAGCGTATTGTCCCGCCGGACTGTTGGAGGGAACTGCCCGCGGCTCAAGCATCTCCCCACTTAGTCTGCATTTGACCGAGCATTTCCCTCTCCGCCCGAGGCGGGGGACTGACTCGCGGCCGTTGTCCCAGCGGTTGGGATGATAGATACCCATGACGTTTCCTACGGCTCGTCACTCAACGAGTCGCTCCACAAAGTTGGCGGATTTCGGTCCAACCGGGGGACGATCGCAACGGGGCCAAAAACGGGTCGGCCTCGATCGTCTCGACCCAGAAGATGCTCTGTCGATTCGTGGGAACCTGCAAGACGACCCTCCGGATCAATTCAAACGCCCAGGTTTTCAAATCCTCGGGCGAACGGCCTTGTAACGCTGCTTCCGGTGGCGGGTACTCGGCAAACTGAGCGAAGGTCCGAGCCGCCTCCAGGCTCTCCTCCACAGACGCGGAAACACGATCGCGAACTTCGAGGGCGTGGCTCATCAAGTCGACACAGAACCGACGCTCCCAATCGGCGAACCGCGGAGCACGACGAATCGATTGATACGCGATCTCTGCACGCACAAAGTTCCGCCAGAATATCTCCGGATGCGGTTCCGAGGCTTGAAGTGCCTGCTCTACGAGATTCAAGGCTTGGAGCGAATCGGCGTAAGCCGTCTCGGCTGATACCCGATACTGCCCGGATTCCGCCGCCGCGACCACCAGCGCGATCACTCGTGCGGCCAAGTTGAGAGATTGCGCCGTCTGGGCGGGACTCGCCAACCCCGCCTCGACATCCTGCCGTGCCGATTCGAATAATCCCAATTTCGCCCGGGCCAACGCCCGTCCCAAAATGGCGTCGGTGGAATCTCGTCCGCCTGCGATCGCCGCATCAAAATCCGATAGCGCGAAGGCGGGCTTGTTTGTGGCCAGGTATAATCGCCCACGCCTGAGCTGGGTACTCGGGTGCTGCGCCGCCGGCTCCTGAACCAGCGCATGGCTATAATCTTCGATGGCTTCATCGAATCGGCCCAACCGCTCTCGAGCGTAGGCCCGAGCCAGATACGATTCCGTCGTGACCGGGACGCTCTGCCGCTGGCATTCGGCGAAGTACTCCGTGAAGCCGATCTCCGCTTCGAGAATCCGGCCCAATTTCAT